>JASFSK010000157.1:0-8757 GCA_050114455.1 Desulfobacterales bacterium
TTTGAAGATCCGGCCAACATTAATTGGAAGCCCCTGATACCCAGATAATCCATCTGCGGGCAGTAAGAAAAACAAATTTCTCAATTGAAAAAAGAATTTTTGTTTATTCGATCTGATAGCGTTTACGGGCCCGGTCTGCAATTCGATTGAGATCTATATCCGCATCTTTTTGAGGCGATACCAGGTCCAATCGATATTTCAGGGACCGCTTGGCTGGATTTGTAGGCCCATAGGTCCTTAGCAACCCCAGAACGCTGATGCCCTCGTGTTCGGCAAATATGTGTTCCGTGCCGTATTCTATTTTTTTTCGTTTCATTTCTCCACTGAGTTGGTTGTTGAGCAGTTCAAAAGAAAAGGTGCTGAATTCTCCAAATCTGCCGATCCCCAGTATACGGATCAATCCCGTCAAACTGTTTTGGCTGTAGCGCGTATCATGGCAAACCACGACATAGGGAGGGTACAGCACCGTCCCGTCAGCTGTTTCACTGCGCTCCTGAGCCGCATCGAGCCTTTCTGCAAATGTTTTCAGACGCCGCCGGGACAGATTGAATTCCGTTTTGCAGTAAGCAAAATACATGTTGGGATCGGTCAATCCAGTGGATACACACGTGCTGATCCGTGTTCTGGCACCGTAAGGCGGATCAATGTAAGTCGGGCAATGGCTGCGGATAATATCGCTGGAATCGATATCAATGGGAATCTTGCGGCCGATTTTCATTTTGCGTTTGAAAGCCGCCGTTTTGAAGGTGTAGATCCGTCGAGCGGCCCTTGTAAAAAAACCGCTGTCCAAGTTGACGCTGTTGACCAGCCCGTCCGGGAACAATAGGGTAGCATTGTCGTATTGCATACTTTCACGAATTTTTTCCCGAAAACCGGCCTCGTTCAGCCTGACCAATGGCTCATAAGTAATCTGCTTCTCATCCACATCTTGATAAATCAGTCCTCCCGGCACAAATATTGCCCCTTTGTTGTCGAGCTTGCCGGTGGCGCCCTCCTCATTGACCCCCGGCAACTGATCCCGCTGAAGAAGAGACAGCATTCGCCAGAGCGTATCTGTCCGTATCGCAATGAGTTCTTTGAGCAAGGCGCTTCCTAAAATATCTTTTTTGGGTGGCATTGTTTCCTTCCCTTGATTGTTCGTCTTTCTCACCGTTTACCATCGACGATTTCATGCAAAACCCCATGCTTTGCCATCAATTCGTCGTAGGTTCCCATCTCAGCAATCTTGCCGCCTTTCATCACCGCAACCCGATCATAATTTTTGATGATATCCAGCCGATGTGCCGCTGCAATCAGAGTGCTTTTGACTTTCCACTGGGTTTCGAGCAGGTTCTGGATGCGAGCCTGGGACTCGCTGTCAAGCCCGGATGCGGCCTCATCCATTATCAGGACAGGCGGACTTTTAAGGAGTATTTGGCAATAGCCAACTTCTGACGCTGTCCGCCGGAAAGGTTGATGCCTTTGGTTCCGACCGAATGCTGCATTCCCAATTTAATGATATCATCTAAAGAATCTTCCTGAATCAGAAGCTGATGGATACAAGTGTTTAGTCTTTCCTGTGCCTCCTGTGATTCTCCTTTCAGGTTTCCAAAAAATATGTTGGTTAGGATGAATCGAGCGTACATATATTCGGACATCTGACAAAATGAGATTGCACCTGGCGCAACAGTGGAAATTTTTTCCTTAAATAACATGCGCCCTTCCAGGATACGATTCCCAAGGTCTTCCGGAAGATGGAAAAAATGATGCTTTCGAGGAACAAAGCCCGGTGTCAGCTGCAAAATTTTATTACGCTCTTTGCCGGAGAAGCTTTGAATCCCTTTTTTCTAAACTTTGTATAATAGCCTTTTGTAATCATCAATCTCGTCAGGATCGATGAGGCTTAGTTTCAATATGTCTTTATCGCGAGCTATATGCTCTGAAAACTTAATCAGCTCTTCGATGAATGCAAGCCCTAAATTTAATAACGGCTCCTCGAGCTTTACTTCTGTCAGGAATTCAATAAAAATCTCAATTCGCGGTAGATTGTGAGGATTAAAAGAGTTGATGCCGCACGTTCCAACGGTAAAGAGTACCAAGCTGCTAAAAATCGCTGAATAAAGTATATTGCATATTTTTCAGGTCAAAGTCATACAAACAAACATGCCCTGGTCGCTGCAGACACCTAAATTGATCAAAGCATTCGCAATCTTGTGGTTGTTTAAAAGGAAGATATCATGCATGCTCAAACGTGTCACGAAGCCATGAAACCGCTGAAAATAGGGAAAGTCGAAATAGATGAATGTCGCCAATGCAGAGGCATCTGGTTCGATAAGGGTGAGCTGGCGGAGGCCAAAGATGAAGTCGATCCCGACTTGCGCTGGCTGGACTTCGGGATATGGAATCAGGAAGGGCGTTTTCAGATCAACGCTGAACTTTTGAGATGTCCGCGGTGTTCAAACACATCCATGCGAACCATCAATTTCCAGGGGCCGGATATCGATATAACCTTCTGTGCATTTTGTGAAGGTGGGTGGTTGAATGCTGGAGATTTCGGAAACATCCTTGACGCGCTTAGCGAGGAGGCAGAATCAAAGAGCGTTCCCAATAAAAATCAGACATAGATGAGCGATATTTTCAAGGACTTCCTCCAGCTCAACATGGACATTTGCTTCATTGGGTAGCAAGGCTAAATGGTCTATCGAAAAAACTCTTCGTGCTATTAATATCGACAGAAAATATGTAAAGGCTGTCCCCACCAAAGCAACTTGGATTATTTTTGCATTTTTTATTTTTACCCATATGCGGTCTCTCCAATAGACGACCCAAATTAACACAATGGCTGCAATAATAACGACTGCATTATTGGCACCTGCAAAATGTATTTCCCGACAGAGAAAATTTAGTGCTATTACGTAAAGAATATAATCAATGTTGAACATGAAGATACGCCCAGCCGATGATGTTGTCAAACTGCAGCCCGAATTTTTCGGTTCTCATTATCTCTTCACACAAATCTCGTAGTCCTGAAAGATTGGCTCGCCAATGGGTAAAGCACACAAAAGAGGGCCTGTCCGTTTGCCACCATCTATTGGGATTTCCTTTCCAGAAATCACAATCGGGTGAAAAAAATCCACGGACGGGTTTGCAATATACTTCTTGTTGCGAACAATTACGAATTGGCGGTTGATAATGAGGCAGAGTTGGATTATCGTAAAGTCGTTAGATAATTTAATTTTAATAATCGGACTGGTATCAATCAATTTAAAGACAGGAAAAGATCTGAAAAGCAAAAACAAGAAGTTTTTTTCCAGCGTCTAAATTTTTAATGCCAAAAAAATCAAACACCCTTGAACTCGCAGTCGCCTTAAAAAATGTTTTGATGATGAAAATAACTAGAACGATATTGATATTGTTGTTTGCCGGATGTTTGACAGCGGTACCTTATATCAACGCCCAGGATAAATCAGATACTGCAGCAGAAAAGAAAGGGCCATCCATCGCCATATCCGATAAAATGGACGACGTGATGATCCAAGAGGCCACCAAGGTCAAAGAGGAATTTCAGCAGAAAGCGCGTTCACTTTTTGACCGCGTCCCGCTGGGCTGGGATCTGAAGACAATCACATATTTATACTATCTGGCATTGTCATTGCCGGGAAAAATTCCGGTTTTTACCCTTTTTGTGATCGCCCAAAGCAGGCTTTTGGGTGTGATTGGCTCCATTCTTGTGTTTGGGTTTTTTGCCGGGGTCTTATACAGTCTGCTGGGTCAGCGGCGGGTAATGGGCTGGGTGGAACGTAAGGTTGACCCATTGTCTGCGTATATTCCGGAAGCCACCTATCCTTTCGTCATATCCGGTATTCGGGTGGTGGTCTCTGCCTTGATTCCGTTACTGTTGCTTGGAGCATTTGCGTTGATCAACGAAATGATCGACTATTCGGCGATCTGGTTCCAACTCGTTGGGCGCCTGCTCGGTTTCTGGGCTGCCGGGGCTCTACTATTGCGATTGTTGAAAGAATTCTTTACCCAAGATCTCTTCAAAGTGACTGTCCGTTACGGCCATACAATTTATCGTTGGGCACGGCTGGCATTGCTGTATGCGATCTTTGGAATAGCGACTTACTGGACGGCAGAAGTTTTTGAGATCCGCGAAGATGTCCTGGCACTTTTGCGTTTTGGGATATCGATATCCGTCATTGTTGTACTATTGATCTTGCACCTCAACAAAAAAGCCTTCATGTCACTATTACCGGAACTGCCGATTCAAAGTTATATGTGGTTCCGAAACTTTTTGGGAAGGTATTATTTTCCTCTACTGCTCGTGTCTTTTCTGGCCGCGCTACTATGGTGTTTCGGATACCGGTCATTGGGCCGGCTTGTCCTAACTAAAATCTGGTTTACCGGTGCAGCCTTTATCGCCATTATGCTGCTTTTCCATTCTCTGAAGCGCTATTTTGACAAGTGGTATCTAAAACTTGACCGCAGTGATGAGGACGCCCGTATGTTTGTCGGTGCACTCCGGTCAATTCTAAAATATGCCACTGTGGTGGCGACCCTGATTATCGTTTTAAACATGCTCGGGTTATTAAATCCCTTGCAACGCATTATGTCTTTTCCAATCATTCAACTCGGCGACACCACTGTCACCTTCTGGCTAATCATAAAAGCGATTCTGATTCTACTGACCATTGTCTATGTTTCCCGACTGGCTCAATCTTATTTCGATTACAAAGTGTACCCTTCTTTTGGCATCGACCCGGGTCTCGGTTATGCCCTTAACACAGTTTTCAAATATTCAGCTCTGGGGATTGGGTTGTTAATTACCCTGAACACCCTGGGCATCAATCTCCAATTCCTGCTGGTATTTGCCGGCGCCATCGGTATCGGTATCGGCCTAGGTCTTCAAAATATGGCCGCCAATGTGATCAGTGGCTTCACAATCATTTTTGGGGGGAAAATCCGCAAGGGTGACTGGGTCGAGGTCGAAGGAATGATGGGACAGGTAACGGACATCTACCTGCGCGCCACCAAAGTGCGAACCCGTGACAATATTGAATATTTGGTGCCCAATTCCAATATTATTTCAAACACCATGGTGAATTATACCCTGACATCACCGCTGATCCGGATAGAACTGTCTGTTGGTGTTTCATACAGTGCGGATCCGCATCTAGTTGAAAAGATCCTGTTGGCTGCCGCCGAGAATGAACCGGAGGTGGACAAATCCCATCGGCCGGCGGTTCGCTTCGTGGCATATGCCGACAACTCCATCAATTTCGAATTGCTTGTCTGGATTGACGTACGCAGGACACCGCGTCGCAGAGTACGAAGCAAGCTTTACTTTGTCATATTCGAAGCACTTGCCGATGCCGGCATTGAGATTCCGTTTCCCCAGAGAGATGTGCATATCCGTTCTCAAGCAGGTTCCGCCGAAATTACCGAAGACCCGAAATTTGAGGGCTCATAATAACAGTCAAGATGAATACGCCCCTGGTGAAAAGGGCACCGTTCGATTTTATCACATCATTTAAGAATTCAGTGGGTCCCAGGCTCGGGAACATCGTTCTTATCGACACCTTGGCCGGCTGCCTTTGATTGCGCCCAGGATACATCATCGTCGTCTGCATCAAGACCCTGCTGGGCAGTAGCCAGCCTTTTTTCAAGCACCAGTTCAGTCAAAAGTGCAAAATGGTCGGAACCGAAATCCGGCAGCCTGCAAATCTTGGAAAGGGTAAAATGATCGCTGTGAAACAAGTGGTCCAGCGGCCAACGCATGAACCAGTAGTCGGCATGAAACGTGTTGAACATGCCCCGCCCCACACGGGGATCGAGCAATCCACTGATCTTCCGAAACAACCGCGTTGTCTCGGACCAAGCGACATCGTTCAGGTCTCCGGTTACAATGACCGGATCGTTAGTTTCGGCCACACTCCTGGCCACGATGATCAGTTCAGCATCGCGCTCTGACGATCTGTCGTTTTCCGTCGGACTTGGCGGCGCCGGATGCAGGAAATGGTGACGAATTTTGTCCCCTGACCGCAGCGTTACCAGCGTGTGTATCGAGGGTATGTCGGGCTCTACCAGATAATTTATGTGACTGTCCGAAAGCGGAAGTCTGGAATAGACATGCATCCCATACAGATTGTCCAGCGGACACTTGATTGTATGTGGATAATCTGGCGCCAATGAATCCAACCTTTCCTGCCACCATCCGTCAGATTCCAAGGTCACAAAAAGGTCCGGCACATTCTTGCGCACGAGTTCAATGAGGGCTTTGGCGTTACGATTTGGGGTCAGGACATTGGCGGTCATGATTCGGATTATCCGCTGACGATCAGTGTCAGCTGCGGATTTCACTTCAACCGGAAACACTTTTGTGTAGGGCAAAATCCACCACGCATGGTAGCCAAAACACGACAGTGCGAAAACGAGCAGTATCCAGGTTGAGGGCTGCGACAAATCGAGCAATACCAATTGCATTATAAGCAGCAGCAATGAGATCACAAAGAGTTGCAATCGTGGGAAATCGAGAGAACGCACCCACCAGGCCTCAAAACGCCAGATCGGCAGCAACGTAAAAATGACCAGAATGATGGTGGTTAATGCAGATATTGTAAAAAGCACGGAAATATAATCTCGTTTGGCATGAACGTCTATTGGCGTTGATTTATGCGCTGAAATAACCGTGTTTTCTACAAGCGCATAAAATCAACGACCACGAGCAAAGCTGGGAATATGAGGATGGCCCCCGGAAGAACCCGATGCCACCTTGCGGGTGGCCGCTGATTTGTTAAAGATGTGTGTGGCTAAGACTTATTTTTCAATTCAAGCAAATCATTGATAAAATTATTCACATCGTCAAGAAGAACATTTTGTTCCGAAATGATCACCTCTATGTGTTTGTGATACTCCGGAAATACAGAAGCATAGTCGGATTCCAGTTCTTCTTCAAAATTATTAACCTCGTAGGACTTTTTTTCTCCATCTTCCAAATCAATCTTTTGAAACGCTCCAATACTGGTATAGCGATCTTTCAACTTGTCCACAATTTCATAGGACTCCTTAAAAACGTAAGCAGTCAGCAATATTTTTACTGCCATCTTAAGCTCTTGTTTGGAAGCGGGCAACTCAACGATATTTTTAATTTTAGATGGTTGATTTTTGAGAACAGATTCATAACGATCAAAAATATCCTGGGCCCAGTGGGTAATCAGCACCTGATCTTCTTCGCTTAAATGGGCTAAGACAAAATATCCCCTGTCTTTTATCTGATCAAGGAGATCTTGGATCTTAAATAAGGCCTGTTTATTGCTGGAAATAGGATTCATTTCACTATTTTTTTAATTTAAACTCAATTGGTTTAATGTTTCACCATATGATCAAAATACTTTCTTCTCTCTGTCATAATTGCTGTTGTATATTCCGATTATGAGATGTCCATTATTCTAACTTCTACGGTGCGAGTTTGATCGCCCCGCCGTACATCGAGTACAATCAACTCACCGATATTATGGTTGTCCAGCACACGGATAAAATCATCTATATCATTCACCACTTGGCCATCAACTGCTACAATGATATCACCGATAAGACGGTTGCGGTAATCAATTCCGCGCAATCCGACGCGATCTGCCTCGGAATCCGGGATAACCCGGTCGATAACGACTCCCAGTACGCCCAGGCCGGCAGCGATTTCCTCATCAAGCACAATGATTCCGATCCCCGGGCGGGGCACCTTGCCGTTGGTGATCAATTTCGGTACCACTTGGTTGACGACATCAACGGGAACGGCAAAGCCAATACCGGCGGAACTGCCAGAGCCTGAAATAATGGCGGTGTTGACACCAATCAATCGTCCGGCCGAATCGATCAGCGGTCCGCCTGAATTACCCGGATTAATGGCGGCATCGGTTTGGATGACCCCCAAGACCTCGCGCCCCCCGGCAGTCGGAAGCCTTCGATCCAACGCACTGATGACGCCGGTTGTCAAGGTGCGGGCCAATCCGAAAGGATTGCCGATGGCAAAAACCGCTTGCCCCACTGCCAAATCCTCAGAGGTGCCCACCGGGATGGGCCGCACGCTCTGCGGCTTGCTTCGCAGGCGTATAATGGCCAGGTCATGGTCCGGTGAACTGCCGACATAGGTGGCGGGGATGGCTTCACCCGAATCGAGACGCACCTGGATACTTTGCGAACCCTGGATGACGTGAAAATTTGTCACTACATGGCCGTAATCATCCCATAAAAAACCGGACCCAGCCCCCTGCTGGACTTGACGCCGGCCAAAAATGCCGGACTGAGCATTTTCGGTAAAAATGTATACCACGGAGGGAGCGGCGCTGTTAAAAATGGTGATGGTGGACTTCTCAAAATCCGCCAGATCGCCCCGAGGAAATATTTCACGGGGTTGACTGACAATCCGTCGACCACGATCGGCAAAATGACTGAAATAGCTAAAAGCGATGGCGATGATAAGGCAGATTAGGATAATAAAAACCAGGCGATTTTGGTTTTGAATCATTCGGGATTCCCTTCACAGAGATTTTGTTTCTCACAACCTTCAGGGGTCAATCAGATGGCAGCAAAATTGCGATTCAGCGTAGATCGTTGACATAAAAAGACTGTTATCAAAGATATTATAGTTTCAGTTTTACAATGCACAAGCATTATTTTCAATGGTAACGTCAATTATTCAACCTAAGACGTTTCTAATACGCGGGCGCCGCTGGCTGTTTGGTTGTTTTGTGTTTGGTATTTAGCTTTCAGGGTTTCGGG
>JASFSK010000158.1:0-8719 GCA_050114455.1 Desulfobacterales bacterium
TTGGTGTCAAAAATTTTGCCATTGAGTTTGCGGATGAAACCTTGAAGCGCATCGTGGTAGTTCCGGATTCAGGGTTGGATATTCCAACAACTGAAAGTATGCACACAGAAGAATCAAATCAAAGCGAGTCGATCGGCGTTGCGCAGGTGCAGAGCATCGTTGAATTTTCACAGGCAGATTCATTGGATTTGCTAGCTGGTGACATTATCCTTGAGTATGACGGTGTGCGCATCACCAGCGCACAGCAGTTAGTAGACGAAGTTAAAGAGAATGATGCAAACAGCCAGGTAGAAATGGTTATTCTGCGGGATAACTACCCGATAAGACTGGTTCTCGCCGGAGGTATGATCGGCGTTAGGGTTTTAACGAAACATATATCCGAACAAGACATTACATCACTCGATTAAGTTGCGGGATTACGGGCAACGCGACGAAACCATCTGAATGATCGTTGCCCCTGAATGGTTTCTTCACATTTTTTCGGCATTAATTTAAGCAAAGCTGTTAGCACTCGATACGGCCAATCGCCTGGTAATGTATAAATAATTTGACGGCCGATATAAGCATATTTTAAATCAGGTATGATAACTCGATTCAGGAGCAGGGCGTATCTCCTCAATGCGAAAAAGGGTTCATCAAAGGACCGAATGACTGCCGCTGCTGCTATCTGTGCGCTTTTGTGGGCATAATAAATACCTTCGCCCAACAACGGATCGGCCAGACCACAGGCATCGCCTAACAGCAGGATATTGGCGTAACCGGGAGTTGTGAGATAGTTTCCATAGGGCAGGGCATGGCTGCTATATGCGGGGATAGAATCTTTGGCAGCATGTATTGAGACCAATAGCGCTTCAAGACCGTTTCGTAAAAATTTGCCAGCCTTGGCATTTAACCCGCAAATACCGATCACCCGGCCATTTTTTGCCGGAAAACACCAGCCGTATCCCCAAGGGATATGTCCAAAGAACAAATGGGGGTAGTCCGGAAGTTTGGACGTATATCCATTTGGAATAAGAACTTCCAAAGCAGTTGCCAGATTCGATTTGTTCTTCCCCTTGATAAAATTTTTTGATGCAAGCAATCCCCTAACCTTGCTGAGGACACCGTCGGCGCCCAATACAAATCGCCCGAAGTACTTGCGGCCGCTGTCGGTGGCGATCATGCCCCCCCTTTGCAAACAATTCAACGAAACTGCCTTTTGACCACCTCTAAATTCTGCGCCGGCCTTGCAAGCCATTTTTAGCCAATAGGCATCATATGTTTTGCGCTGCGTGAAGTGAAAAGGGTAATCCATGCAGTTGCTAAAGGATCGGCCGGAGCTGCTGACGACTTTATACTTTGCGCTGCTATGAGAAACAATCCCGATCGATTTCAGATAGTCGATGTTGGTGTGGAACAGTCTTTCCAACAGGTTTACAGTTTTCCACGTCAGAAGACCACCGCATAGCTTTTCTCTGGGAAAATCAACTTTGTCTAAAATCAGAACTCGGAGCCCTTCTTTGGCCAGCAAAAATGCCGCGGTGGACCCTGCCGGTCCTGCACCCACGATGATAGCATCAAAATTGGTTTCGTGTTTCATTTGTATTGATTTGATACCGCTATTTTTCCGGAACCGCGAGGCAATTGTTTCAAAACGTAAACCGTTTCAATAAAGGATAAGGTCTATTTTGACCTGAATTTACCCTTTGGCACCTGCAGTGCTGGGATTTATTCAAAGCTTTATGGCTATATATATTTTATTATTAACGTAAAAATATTTTAATTGAAATAAAATATATATGTATTATATACGTAAAACTAAAAAAAATTCTTGATATAAAGAAAAAAATATTTTATTAATGTAAATATGAGTCAAAAAAAGACATTTTCCACTAGACTTGATGTGACCTGCCTCAAAGCGCTGAAACATCTCGCCGTTGATGAAGACAAGTCCATTGGGGTTCTCCTGGAAGAAGCCATCAATGACCTCATAAAAAAATATAATAGAAAAAAAAAGAAGTGATATATTTTTAAAAATTTTGCCAAAGGCCCACGGGAATAAGCCGTGATTGCAGTCGAGCTAAATGCGCAGAATGTAAAACCAAATCAAGCAGTCTAACCGTACTCGATCATAAGGTGATCTAAAAAGGTGTGTCAAGGAAGTTCATCACTGAATGTGATTCAAATCTGTAGGAAACACAGAGAGGTATGAAAATGCCCGCAACCGCCAGTAGATACTGTCAGAAGGATGAGCAGAGCTGTGTATTTCAAGATAGGAGCAATGGTCGCGACGGACTCACTGTCGAATGCATATGTCCGAAATGCGGCGTCTCCCACAGGTTGAAACTGCTTTGGAGCGGACGAGGAAAGCCAAAAAAATATTGTCAGCCCTGCAAAAGTTTTGTTTCCACGCTAGAATCGATAGATTTTTGCGGCATTCCATCGGATGTTCATAAAAACATTGAAAAAGCAGTTTAGCAATACCCATCAATGGTCCTTCTAATTTGAGTGCTCCTTACCCCTCTATGAAAAATCGGTGGGAGCGATGATAAGACACGATTGTCCGGGCTATCGCGGCTGAAAAGCAGTGCTCAGTGTGTGTATTTGCTGATATGAACATCAAAGATTTCCATTTTATCAAACTGGGCGACATTCAAGCCGGTGGCAGCTTTGATCTGAACTTGAGATCTGTCAAATGGATCTTGCCGATAAGATTTGGGCGGTCGTAGCCCCCATCATGATTCGTGTAAGGCGATGTTTGCTGGAATTCTAAGCCAATGCCCGGTGTTGCGGCTTAAACGATTTTAGCAAGGATGCCTTCGAAATCGCTTGATACCCCTTCAATTGAGCGACAATGTCTCCATTAGAATCTGAAAATGTAAAATTCCCCACTATTTTGTGATTGGTAACTTCACTCACCTCCAAAACTGCCGTGATCCCTTCAGCTGGAAATTGACGACAGTGTTGGCGATATGACGTCAGGCCCGTTGGGAGCGATAGGGTTTCTTTTTCCTCAAAACACCATAAAATGGCCATCTGAAAGGCGCAATCCAGTACCAGCGGGTCGCTTATCCATTGATCCCTGAAAGGAGAAGAAATCCACTCTCTTGGCGCGGGCGCCGATGAGATTTGGGCTACCATACCTCGGGACGAGCAACTGACGATTTTACGTATTCCGCGGAGTTGAATCCCATGAAACAGAATTTCCTCGTAAACGTCGTCGATATTTTTCGTATATGCTCCGGCAATCATTGCCTTGGAAAATTGATACGGCGGCGGCGGAACGGTATGATCACTTAAAATGGCTCTGGCACGGGCATGAATTAAATCCTGTCCGGCCTTCCAGCCGCCCCGCAACTCAACCGGTACCTCATAAAAATCGTTTGATTTTTTGAGTTTATCGGCAAACAATCGAACACGGTATTTATCATGCTCAAGGCGTATTCCCTTTAAAACGCGGATATTATCCAGGCCATGCAACATCAGACCGGGGTTTTGATGCAAAGCGCCATGTGCGAACCATTCCATGATCAAGGCCAGCGGCACCACCGGTTTTTCATCAATAATATGAGAATTTAACACCGGATATTGAACCATATCAATTTCACGTTCGAAGCAAAGGGTCAACTGGTGTTGGTCGACTGCCGGAAGAGACTTGACCAGGGAGGGTCTCGTGATTTCTCTGCGGTCAGCGAAACCAGCTCCGATAACGATTTCTACCGCCGAATCCTGGGCTGCCCGCATTTCATTTAGCATGCATTCGATACCCTGCGGAACCGGAATTAAGTCAATTCCCCTGTTTTCAAACTGACGCTTCAGTCCCGGTGTCACCATGCCGCCGTCCCAAGGTCCCCAGTTAATTGCCTTAACTTGACAGCCCTCTTTTCGACTCGATTCAACCTGGGCGATTTTATTGAGAGCCTCATTGGCCATCGCATAATCCACCTGTCCCGCATTGCCGAATCGCGCGGCGACTGAAGAAAAAATCAACAGATACTTCAGGGAATCCCGGTTCGTGGCAGCTAACAGGTTTTTCAATCCCTTGACCTTGGTGTCGAAAACATGTTCGAATTGCTCAACGGTTTTATCGACAATCAGACGGTCTTCCAATACGCCGGCGCCGTGGATTATGCCCGTGATAGGACCATGATCCCGGCGGACGGCGTCCACAACGACAGAGACGGCTTCATGATCTCGTATGTCAACCGGATAATAATGAACCGCAGAACCGGCGGCCTTTATGGCAGACAGATTTCGGCTGATTTCACGGTTTGTCATATAGTTTTTATAGGCTTTTTCTATTTTAACCGGAGAGGTCGTCTTGCCATGAAATTCATTTGCTAAAATGGCTTTTTTCATCGAGGCTTCATCCTCCAGGGATGACAGCCAAGCTGGTTCTGTTACGGGATTTGGCGATCTACCCAGCAAAACCAGACACGATCTAGCGTGTTCTGCCAGCGACCGGGCGGCGGCGGCCGTAATTCCCCGCGCACCACCGCTGATAATGACCACATCTTTGGAATCCAGATATATGGGCCCGTCAGGATAAGGTTCGGGTTCCAGGGCTAAAGACCAGCGGCATTCTGAATCAAGGCCGATTTCCACCGGCCCTGGAGTTAAAACTGCTTCGACAACCATTGATCCCATTTTATCCAAATCCGGACAGTCCATATCAACGTCAACCGCATGGCAGCAAATATTTTGCCATTCGACAGCGGCCGTTTTTGCAAGGCCTGCCAGACCGCCCTGAATTGGATGAATTTTATCCTTACCACGAAAACCAAAAGCGCCGTCCAAACGGCTGATGGTGGCAAACAAGGCCACGCCGTTGTCAGCGGCCTGCAACAGGTGGGGTGCCAGGTGTTTGGTGAGTGCAAAAGCGTCTTTGAGGTCCTGTTCCATGGTGTTCGAATTTGGATCCTGGACAATTATCAGACCGGCCGCTTTGGGAAAAAGGTTGTTTGGTTGCTTTTCAGCAAGATTGATTTTTGCGCTGTTCAAGCCTGTTTCCGAGAGTTTTTGAATGATCTTATCAGACAAACCGGTGTTGTCCTCGCTGACAAGGATCATTTTGTTGCCGGGTATTTGTAAGGGTAATCCAGAATTCTCAGGAGCTTTTTTCAGTTTTATCACATGGCGAGGGATTTCGATACCATTCGATTCCGGTGTCACCTGTCCAGAAGGATCGGCTGAAACAGGACCTGAATCGGCAGCGGTCGTTATCGGTTTTAGCTGTGTATCGCCGGATGGTTTTTGGGCGGATGCGGGTGTTGATGCGCTACCAAGGTATTCAATAATTTGTCCCAAGGTTTTTAGAGTTCCCATAATTTCGGGAGAAACCTTGGGCAGATCCGGCATCCGTTCTTCCATGGCAGACAGGATTTCCACCCTTTTAATGGAATCAATCCCCAGTTCCGCCTCGATATCCATATCCAGTCCGAGCATTTCCACCGGATAGCCGGTCAGTTGGCCAACGACCTCCAGCATGGTGGCTATAATTTGGTTCTGGGAATCCCCAGAAGTCGGCGATGCCGTTTCCTCAGTCATATGGTGCTGTTCCTCGATGGGATCGTCGGCACGGCTGATAGGCGTTTGCCCGTTATTGGATTCCAAAAAATAATCGACAATCTGCCCCAGGGTTTTCAGGCTGCCCATGGTTTCGGGAGAAACCGCCGGCAAATCGGGTATTTGCTCTTCCAGAGCGGATAGGATTTCCACCCTTTTGATGGAATCAATCCCCAGTTCTGCCTCGATATCCATGTCCAGACCAAGCATTTCAACCGGATACCCGGTCAGCCGACTGACAACCTCCAACATGGCTGTTTCAATCGATTTTTGATCCGAAAAAGCCGGCTCTGATTTGTCGCTTTGTGGGCTGTCCGTGACCGGATCATGGGCATATCCGTTGGCCGCGCCTTGGTGCAGCTCGGAAGGAGCAGGGGAAGAGACAAATTTTTTGGTAACCGACAGATTTTCGCCAACTCCCGGTTCACCAGCGTTGTCAGTTTGCCCTGTTGGGGCTACATCTTCTTGAAAGGATATGTCCTGTTGCCTCGATTCAACGGCTGGTTTTGACGGATGCTGAAAAATGGCGGCCGGCTTGAACGGCTCGACGCTGATGCCAAGCGATTTTTCTGTCAGTCGCTGGGTGCTTTTCATCATTTCCTGCAATGTACGATTGGCCTCAGCTTGAGATTCTAAAAACCTCTGGTGTGCGCGGGCTGTTTCAGTTTGCAAATTTTGCATCGACTGCAAGCCCTGGGTCACCACTTTCAAAGCATTCTGGATAAGTTCCGATTGATTGATGTCGTTTTTGCTCATAATCACTTTATCTGTATCAATGGGTTTTAACTGTCTTAATTGGTCCGTCTCTAAAGGTTGATTGGAAGCCGTCTTTTTTTCCATAGATTTCGTGTGCCGAAAATCGTGGGCGTTGGTTGCAGCCGACGGGTGTCGGTAATCCCTCCTTGCCCTTTGATTGCCGTAATTCGAAAATGCTTGTTGTGAAATCCGCCTTTTTTTAGGTGCGACGTCAGCGCCGGACCGCCGGCGGTTTTTTAACCGTTTCTCCCCCTGGACCGCTTTTTGCAGATTTTCACAACCGCAGTCTTGTTTTTGCTCTCTGTAATTGGTGCCGCTCAAAGGTATGTTCATGCGGGATTGGCGCACAGATCCAATCGGTTTCTCCCAGTCTGTCAATGCCAATGGATATCCGATGGCGGCAAGCCGGCAGAGCAGACGCGCAAGATCGGCTACGCCGTTTCCTCCGGTGATGGTAGCATCCAGTGACATGGCTGAAAAATCGCGACCCTGTAAGGTGGCCGAAATCAGACCGGTCAATACCGACTTGGGTCCGATTTCCACAAATGTTCGTACGCCAGCATTGAACAATCCTTCAATCTCTCCGAGAAAATCAACTGGCTGGGCTAACTGGTTGCCCAGCAGGGCCCGGACATCATCCGGATCGGAAGGATAGGTTTTGGCACTGGTATTGGAAAATACCTGCACCTGGGTTGGATTTATGGCCACTTTGTTCAAAACGTCCCGAAAAGGCCGGGCGGCACCTTCAACCAAATTGCTGTGAAAGGCCGTTGAAACCGGTAAACGAATGGTGTGAAAGTTCTTTGTCCTGCAAATTTTATCTATATTATTGATGGCAGATTCGGTTCCGGACAATACCCCTTGGGTGGGGCTGTTGCGGTTGGCAAGGATGACGTTTTGGGCTGAATTATTGACCAGGGCTTCCAGTTCGTCCAGGGGCGCCTTTACCGCCAGCATGGCCCCTGGGGATGATTGGGCGTCTTGGCCCGCTGCGGCCATTAACCGGCCGCGGGCGATTGCAAGTTCCATCAAGGCACTTTCATCGATCCATCCGGCGGCGCAAAGTGCCGTCAGTTCTCCAAAACTGTGTCCACAGGTTGCGTCTGGTTTAATTGCGAATTTCTGCAGAATTTTCAGCATCGCCAGGCTGACGGCCCCAATCGCCGGCTGGGCAATTTCGGTTCGCCTCAGGGTTGCCTCCTGCTTTTGGCGTTCGTCCGTTGTATGTGCTCTGGGCGGATAAATATGGTCGGTAAGAAGTTGCTGGCCATGAAATTTTTCATTGGCCTCCTCCAGGATCTTCATGGCCTGCGGGAATGTGCAGGCGATATCACGGCCCATTTCGACATATTGGCTGCCTTGTCCTGGAAAGACAAAAGCGAGCTTTCCGGGTTTTTCGGAACCTCCGATAAAAATGTTTTCCAAGTTCGACCAGTCGTGCCTGTCCGGGGAATCCAGGGCGGATAGTGCACGCTCAAAGAGATCTGATCGCTGGAGGCTGTCTTCCTGTAGCATTAGCAGGCGATGTGAATGGTTGCTTGAAAAGTTTTTGCGGGATTCGGCCGCCTTCAGTTTAAGCCGCTCACCGGAAAAATCGTCGGTCACATCATCCCGGTAGGTCTTGACTTTACGGATAAGTCCGTCTTTATCTGCGGCCGACAAAGCAATGATGTCAATTTCTCCATCCCAAGATATTGCAGTCTTGGCGGGTTGGGATTCTTCGAGGACTATGTGAAAATTGCTGCCGCCGAAACCGAAGGCACTGACGCCCGCCCGGCGGGGATGGCGAGATCCTGAAAACCAGGGACGGGCTGTTGAATTCAAGTAAAAGTGACTGTTTTCGATATTCAAATCCGGATCTGGCGCAGTTGCTTTCAGGGTGGGAGGCAAGACTTTGTGATACAGGCTAAGCGCGGCCTTGATCAGTCCGGCGGCACCGGCTGATGCTTTTGTATGGCCGATCATGGATTTGACAGAGCCCAGGGCACATTTATGGCCATTGGCTCCGGCTTCCTGAAATATCCGATTCAGGGCCTTGAATTCGACCTTGTCGCCGACCCGGGTACCGGTGCCGTGGGCTTCGATCAGATCAACAGTGGCAGGATTGATACCTGCATTTTTATATGCGCTCCTGAGAGCCTTGATTTGGCCTTCAATGCTCGGTGAGTAGATGCTTTGGGATTTGCCGTCACTTGAAGACCCGAGGCCCTTGATGATGGCGTAAATGCGGTGGCCGTCCTTCTGAGCCTGGTTCAGCCTTTTTAACACCAAAATCCCGATACCTTCACCAAGAACCGTGCCATCGGCATCCTTGGAAAACGGCCGAGCGTCTCCGGTGGCCGAGAGCGTATGTGTTTTAGAAAAGCACATATGCATAAAAATGTCATTGAGGGTATCCACGCCGCCGGTAACGACCATG
>JASFSK010000159.1:0-8711 GCA_050114455.1 Desulfobacterales bacterium
CCTGAAACCGCGGCCCAGGGGTGACCACCAAGCGGATTCCGACATTTGGATGATCTCTTCTACCGTGACAACTTACCTGCGGTTAAAGAAAAATATGCAGTTTTATAAAGCCCTCTTGAGTTTTTGGCAGGATCATGAAGTGAAAAACGATCAAGTCAAGATGCTCACGACGAATTTTATGATGACCTACCCTCGGTTTTTTCAGATGATCGCAAAGGAAATTCAAACCGACGCAGCCATGACGCCATCAGAAAAACAGGCCGAAATCGAACGGGTCCTTAAAAAATACCCGAAGCAGATCCCGACTATCTGGGATCACGTTCACAGAATGGGAAACCGTATTTGGGACGGAATTCGCCGTGTTTGGGGCTGGCTTAAAAGTCTGACGAAGTCCGGTGTTAAAAAAGTTATCACCCTCGGCAGCAACCTGTCCCGGCTCATTTATGACTATGCTTTAGGCGCCTATACCGTGACTTCAAATGTTCTCAAAAGCTTCGGCGCCGTGATCCATTCAATCACGAACCCAGTGATCGACGGCTCCGATTTGAAACACATCGTGATGTATCATGATAATGATTTCGACTTCAGGCTGGCGATCAATCTTTCAGCCAATTCCAAGGCTGTAAAAAATCTGGTCACCAAGGTTCGCAAGCAGACGCGGATGTTCGTTTTTGCATGTCGCATACTCAGCATTGTCATGTCGATTATGCTAGCGATCATTCGAAGTGGGATGACCGGATACACAGGCTTGATATTTGCTCTGGTCAGATCCAAAAAGCATTTGGACGGAATCAAAGGATTGATTAAGGAATACCAATTGGTCTTTAGCGGGTAGTGCCTTCTATCCCGAATATGTCGTTCGATAAACCGTGAAACCCAAAAGTTGACGGCACCGAACATCATTCTGGTGGGGTTTGATACGATTCAGGTATTAACTGGTTGCTGTTTGTCCGGAATTTTTTCGATATTTTTCCCTGATTTTTTCTTCCACCAGCGGAGGTACCATACCTTTGATGCTGCCACCGAATTGGGCTGCCTGTTTTATGATGGATGAGCTGGTATAAATCCATCGCAGGCCGGTCATCAAAAAAACCGTTTGGACTTCCCGATTGAGCCGGCGATTCATCAGCGCCATTTGGAATTCATACTCGAAGTCCGACAATGCGCGCAATCCGCGGAGAATTCCCTGGGCCTCTCGCTGGCTGGCATAATCTACTGTTAGACCGTCAAAAGTATCAATCTCAACATTGGAAAAGTCCTTCATGCTTTCCTCCAACATCTCTCTGCGTTCCTCAAGGGGAAATAAAAACTTCTTTCCAGGATTGGTCAATATGGCGACGATGATTTTATCAAAAAGTTTCAGCCCTCTCTCGACAATGTCCAAATGGCCGTTGGTAACTGGATCGAAAGAGCCCGGATAGATGGCGATTTTTTGCATGTGTAAGAATCCTTTTTATAAACACTGCCCGATCTGCCCAGCATAAGATCGCACGAGTTGACCGGATGGTACTAAGGGATATTGCTTAGTTCAGCGAATCGTCGCCCCTCATATCATATAATTTAGAAATGAAACAAGGGTTTTCCCATACCTGCGTTGATCTGAAACTTCAAACGGCGACTGAATTTTTAAAATTGGCTCAAGATCAGAATGTTCGACAACAATCCGGGCACCATTTTCGATGCATCGATTGCAGTGAAGATTAAACAAAGCGGGTTCTATCAAATGTTTGTTGTAGGGAGGATCCATAAATATCAGGTTGAAGGAAGATTGCAAAAAGCCAGGGTTGCTAAAATTGCGAGTGATGTCCCATCGGAAAACCTTTGCCCGGCTTTCAAGAGAAAGGCTTTCTATATTTCTCTGGATCACGGAAATTGAGCTGTAATCGACATCTACCAAAACGACCGATTCAGCTCCCCGGCTCAGTGCCTCGAGGCCAAAAGCACCGGTTCCGGCAAACAAATCCAGAACCCTGGATCCTTGGATTTGAAAAGCCAGAATGTTAAATATTGCCTCCCGGGTTCGATTGGCTGTCGGTCTGGTCTTTTTGCCGCGAACCGACCTGAGTTTTCTGCCTTTCAGCCTTCCTGCAATAATTCGTAAGGTCATCTCGGATCGGGATACAGCCGCTCATGGACAGATGGGTTTATGTGTGTGTGGGGTTTTAACGCGATTTTCCGATTTTGAAGCTTTTGATCTTTTTGTGCAGAAAACTACGTCCTACACCCATGGATTCGGCGGTTTTCGTGACATTGTTTCCGTGCTGCCTCAGTTTCCGATTGATAAATGCCTGTTCAAAGGCCAATTTAGCCTCTTTGAGGGTATCAGAATTGAGAAATTCATATTCGGTTAATTCGCTTGCCGGCTTGGAATCCGGATTATACGCATCCGGGATATTATGGACATCAATAGCATCTGCATCCACCAGGATGGCCAACCGTTCAACCAGATTTTTCAATTCCCGGACGTTGCCGGGCCAGGAATATTTACCCAAGATTTCAAGGGCCGCCGGGGTTATCTTTTTTCTTCGATCGCGATTTTGGACCGCAAATTCCTCCAAAAAGGTTTCCACCAAGATGGGAATATCGTCTGTCCTCTGCCTCAAAGGCGGCACGTTGATGGGTAAAACATTCAGGCGGTAAAAGAGATCCTCCCTGAATCTGCCTTTTTCGATCTCTTCTTCAAGTTTCTTGTTGCTGGCCGCGATGACTCTCACATCCACGCTGATCGTACGGCTGCCGCCCACGCGCTGAATTTTCTGTTCCTGAAGTACCCGTAAAATTTTGGCCTGGGTTTTCAGACTCATATCCCCGATCTCATCGAGAAAGATTGAGCCATTGTTTGCCAGCTCGAATTTACCGATTTTTTTTGAGGTCGCACCTGAAAATGCTCCTTTTTCGTGACCGAACAGCTCGCTTTCAATCAGATTTTCCGGAATTGCCGCGCAACTCACGTCGATTAGCGGCTGATCGGCTCTTGGACTTAGATGATGGATCATGCGGGCGACAAGTTCTTTTCCGGTTCCATTCTCGCCGATGATCAATATCCAGGTATCTGTGGGGGCGGCTTTAGCAATGTTATTTTTCAATTCTATGGTCTTTTGACTGTTGCCATTGATCGAATTTTTTTCAAGCGTTTTCTTGCGCAAATATTTATTTTCTTCCTCGAGTCGTCTGAAATTCAGTGCATTGTTTATGGCCACGATTACCTTGTCGATTGAGAGTGGTTTTTCGATCAAATCAAATGCGCCCAATTTGGTTGCTTTTACTGCAGTTTCAATGGTTCCATGCCCGGTAATAATAATCACCTGAATATTCGGGTTATCTTTTTTAATTTCTTTGAGGGTTTCAATGCCGTCTATTCCCGGCATCCAGATGTCAAGCAAAACGAGATCGGGGGCTTCCATCTCAATGGTTTTTAAGGCTTCGTAGCCATTTGCGGCTGTGGTCACTTCAAAGCCCTCATCCGAAAGCAGGCCACCCAAACTTTGCAGGATGGACGGCTCGTCATCTACAATTAAAAGGGAGGGAAACATAAATTACAGCTCCTTATGCAAATTTGGATAGATAATGTCATCGTAACCATATTATGTTCAATACCCAAATTCCGATCACACCGGCAGCTCAATAACGAATTTCGCACCACGGGGGATGTTATCCTGAACACTGATTACCCCATTGTGGTCGGCAATGATTGTGGAAACTATGGTAAGCCCCAGTCCCATACCGGATTTTTTGGTTGAAAAATTGGGTTCGAACAATCGCGTCTTATGCTCGTTGGATATCCCCGAGCCATTGTCTGCCGCCTCCAACCGAATCCGCTTTAAAATAGGATCATGGGAAACCGCAAAGGAAATCAGGCCTTCCTCTTTAATGGCGCCGATGGCATTTTCTATTAAGTTGATCAGGGCCTGCTTAATCTGCTGGCGGTCAAGGTTCAACGGTGGAATATCACTTGTATTTTTGATTTCAAATTTAATGTTGGGATGTCCTTCACGATATAACGCGACCGTTTCTTCTATGATCGGAGGCAGTTCACAGGGTTCCGGATTGGCACTCGGAAAGCGGGCAAAGGATGAAAATTCGTTGACCAGATTGCGAATCAAATCCACATGGTCGATGATCGTCTCTGTGCATTCATCAAACACTGGTTCATTAAGCTGCTTGGAATATTTTCGTTTCAGTCGCTGGGCTGAGAGTGTGATCGGGGTGAGGGGATTTTTAACTTCATGGGCGATCCGCCGGGCAACTTCTCGCCAGGCAGCCATTCGTTGACCTTTTTCCATTTCGGTCAGGTCGTCAAAAACCATTACTACGCCCATATGTTGACCGGCGTCATCTTTTAATACACTGACAGTTACCAAAAAGCTGCGGGGTCTGCCTTCGATGATCAGTTTCAAAGGCACCTCTATGGTGGCATCCCGGACTAGGGAGATATTGCTCATTATTTCATCAGCCAGATCCTTATTCTGGACTTTGAGCAATGTATTGAAACTTTTGTGCAATACCTCCTCGGATTTGATGCCCAGCATCTTTTCGGCCGATTTATTGATGGTGGAAACCATTCCATCCGCATCCAGGGTAACCACGCCTGCGGAGACACTTTTCAACACAAACTCAATATAATGCCGTTTTTCTTCAATCTCAATGTTTTGTTCCGTTAGCATGCGTGCCGACAGTTCCAGCTGTTCTCTACTGCTTCTAAGATCTCTGGTCATTTTATTGAAGGATGTCACCAGGCTTCCAATTTCATCATCTGCAACCGAGGCAATTTTGAAACCGAGATCACCTTCTGCAACCCTGCGGGTGCCCTCAGCCAATTCCTTGATGGGTATGCTGATTGTTTTAGCCAAATAAAAACCAAACCAGATGGCACAGAACAATACGAGCAGCGCAACAATAGAAAGAGAGATGTAATAAGTGATTTGTATTGGCTTTTTATATAGTTTAATTTGCTGGTATTCTTCAAATCCCCGTGAGATGGATTCTAAATTCCGGTGCAAGTCCGGCGGTATTAAAATCGTCACCACTACAAATCCATCGGCATCGGCAGATCTTACACCAAAGGGAATCGTTCCAATGCTTTTGATGGATTCACCTGACGGAATTTTTTGAGTGATGGAGCGAACCCCACTTAAATGTGCCTCTTTTTGAAGATTTTCTGCCGAAACGGTACCGAAATATTCGTTTTCCAAATCAGGTGACAATGAAAATGTGATCCGTTGGGTATTGGCGGCGTACACTTCCACACCGTCCAGATTAAACTCCCGCTGGACCACTTGGATGTATTGGATCAGTTCTTTTTCCTTGCCGGAAGCCAATAATTTTTTGGATTTTATCTGATATGAAATTCTTTCTAAAAAAAACAGATTGTTCTGCTCGACACGGTCGTATAATCTGCTGCCTACCCGCAATGAATTTTCAAGGGCCTGTTCTACCGGGACGCTAAACCAAAATTCAATGCTGGTTGTAATGAAATTGATGGAAAAGAAAAACAGCACAACGGTCGGAACGATCGTTAGGACGATAAACGCAACCACAAGACGGGTTCTGAGCTTGGCGCCCATAACTTTGCGCCGGCGATCATAAAGCAATTTGACTAAATTGCGAAAAACCAGAAATATCAACAGAATCAGCAGAAGCAGGTTGATGTTGATCAGGATAAACATCAAAACGGTATTGGAAACAGGAATGTCAGCGCCAAATCGAATGGTCCTGGTTTCAACAAACGTCAGCAAAGTCACAACAACCAGGATGATGAGGATAAGTATCCCTTCACGCCGTCTGCGTCTGCTGTCGGCGTCTCGGACCGGGTTGTTTTTTTTTCTGAAGATAGCGTTGATCATCATTTTTGCGGGGAGATGGTAGCTCTATTTAGTAAATGAAATCTATGCTATACCAATCAGTTTCAATATCCCACAACGAGATGAAAAACAGAACATAGTGCAGGTAAAAAGGAAGGGTTTGCTTGATCACCTCGGCTTTGGTTCTTAGTTGATATTGCTGTCCCTTTGTCAACTGACCCAACGGTATGATTTTTAAACTGTTAACTTCCGTCATCCACTTTTGGGCTTCACCAAAGGATTTTGTCACCTCGGGTTCGTTGTTTCTCCATGAGCGCCTGACAATGAATTCTTTCTTCAGATTGTCAAATTTAATGGTGTGAATGACTTTGATATCTGCAATAATCGGATTGATCCACATGTTGCGAACCCGGTTCAGTTTGGCAAGAAAAGAAAAAGTTGCAGGTACACCACTTAAGATTGCTTTTTTCAGTTTGTCACTGAAGGCACCTTCCAGGTTCAAGTACAAGAGTAGATCGTCGCGGGTGTTGGAAACCGTAATGTTTGTCAGGGTCGCTTCCTGTGCAAAAACAGTGGCTTGACCTATAATCAGCATACCCAAAATGAAAGTGCATGCTATCTGTTTCCTTAATGAAAATGTCATCTACGTATGAAATACCGGTAATTGTGGTTTAACCCATATCTGGCATGTTAGTAAGAATATTGCTGAAGCCGTTAAAATTTTACTAAAAAATCCGGAATTCGATGATTCTTAATACCTGCCACATGATATGGATGGTTAACCCCACCCCGCAACTATAGGGAAAAATCACAACCCAATCGTAACATTTGGTGTCGAAAGGCAAAGATCACCTTCCGGATAACATCAAAGCATTGTCCTTCAGGCCGGGATAGCATGGCCCAACTTCGCATCAAAGGAGATTTCTAAAGTACAGGCTGTTTGGACTTAATTCTCGGCAAGATTTAAAATGGTTATCGGTATATTATTATCGAAAACCGAATTAAATAGCAAGTGATTTTACAGCCTTGTGAGTGTGATCAGGGGACAGGGATAAAGTCTGGGTCTCCCAGCTTGTTTTTTTACTAAAGAATTTTTCGAGAAAAGCATGATTAAAAGCATGGCCTGATTTTTTGGTTATGATGTGGCCTAGAATCGGCATGCCGAGAAGTGAAAAATCACCAATACAATCCAGAAGTTTGTGGCGCACGAATTCGTCTTTATATCGCAACCCTTCTTTGTTTAAAATGTCCTTTTTATCAATAACAACGGCATTGTCCAGCGATCCTCCGCGAGCCAGGCCATAACGCTTCATGTACTCGACTTCATGCAGAAACCCAAAGGTACGGGCGCTGGAAATTTCACGATCGAAAATGTGGTCCACTACCTCAATTGTACAGGATTGTTTTTGGATAAGGTGGTGTTCGAATTCAATATTGCAGGTGATTTTGAAGGTCGTGTCCGGATAGGCACCAACAGATTTACCGTCCTGCGTCAACTCAATGGGCTTTTTCAATACGAAAAAATGTCGTTCTGCACTTTGTTCGCGGATGCCGGCATCTAAAATCATCCGGGTAAAGGGGCCGGCACTGCCGTCCATTACCGGGACTTCGTAGGAATCAAGCTCGACGATAAGATTGTCGATGGATAACCCGGCCAAACATGCCATCAAGTGCTCAATGGTTGAAACAATCGCACCGTCCATCCCAATTACCGTTGCAAGGCTAGTATCCACCACACAATTAAATCTGGCTGGAATGGTGGGATCGTCCGGCAAATCTTTTCTGATAAATTTAATCCCATAATTGATGGGTGCAGGTTTGAGCACCAGATTAACTTTTTTTCCGGAATGAAGCCCGACTCCCGAACATTTGACTGGCTGTTCCAGGGTTCTTTGGTGGGTGGGTATGGCCATATATTTGAATTATCGACGGTGACGGTATTTTAATTGATCTATAAGCCGATAGCGTATGTCATGTAAGGTTCAAAGGCAATCTATTTTATCAAAACTGCTTAAAGATGAGAATAATAACCATATGCCCATGATTGTCAACAAAAAGATTGTTCTGCGTATCTCGATTTGATATAGCATCCACCGGTTTTGATTCGGTTTCCTGGTAGTTCTATTCTGGGAAAAATGAAGCTTCGGCGCCGGGGCTCATTGAAAATGATTTAGCCAGGGAGTGCGCCGACATCGTATTTTTGTTCCTAATGCCCTAAAGGGGGTTCAGGTTGCTGGCCAAAGTTCTCAGCAGTGCGGTCCTTGGAATAGACGCATACCGGGTGGAAGTGGAAGTCGACATCACTTCCGGTCTGCCTACATTTGCCACGGTCGGACTGCCGGAGGCTGCGGTCAAAGAAAGCAAAGAACGGGTCAAATCCGCTATCAGCAATTCGGGCTACCGGTTTCCGGATGATCGCATTACCGTCAATCTAGCTCCAGCCGATATAAAAAAAGAGGGAACCGGTTTTGACTTACCGATTGCCCTGGGCATCCTGGCGGCAACCGGTATCATCCCTCAAAAGGTCATTTCCCAATATCTTATCCTGGGCGAGCTCTCACTGGACGGCCGTGTAAAGCCCGTGAGAGGCTCGCTGCCAATGGCGCTTGCGGCCAGAAAAGCCGGTTATAAGGCCATTATCGTTCCTGAGGATAACGGGCGCGAAGCATCGGTCGTTCACGATATCGAAGTGCTGCCGGTTACAACCCTTTCCCAGGTGGTCGCTTTCCTAACCGGCTTTAGCCGTCTTGAGCCGGAAAGAACAGATATCACCGATATTTTTAATAAAACCGGTCAATTTGAGCTTGATTATGCCGAGGTCATGGGTCAGGAGCATGCCAAACGGGCATTGGAAATCGCTGCCGCTGGTAGTCATAATGTCCTTATGATCGGACCGCCCGGTTCGGGGAA
>JASFSK010000160.1:0-8708 GCA_050114455.1 Desulfobacterales bacterium
TATATTTTCCCGGGATCCATCCGCACGCTCGATGACGGTATACGGCGGCCGCGGTTTGCGGGTGTAAACTTTGGCCAGATCTTTTTCACTGATTTCTCCTGTAAGGCTCAATTTGCTGAAGGGCAGAAACATGTCCGCATATTTTGAGTTCGAGCCTTTTGCTAGATAATCCTCGAAAAAGGCAGACTTGCGGGAGATGTGGTTTACTATGAAGTCGAAAGTCAGATCATAGTCTCTGCCTATCATTTCAATATCTTCCCAGTTACCAAAGGCCGGGGCTACCTCGTCATAGGTCAAAGGTGCGAAACCGCGGTCTGCCGACGAGGGATAGAAAGGCAGTATGTGAATGCCACCGATCGCCTGTTTCAAATAGCGGCGCAGGGCGTAATGAAGTTCAAGGAGATTGCCGCCCATGCTGTCCGGATACGTGACTAAGTTTATCTTGTTTCGAATGGTCATTTAATGTAATCCTTGTTGCTAGGTGATTCCATATACAGACTTCAGCGAATTCGAGACTTATGACAGTCTGTCGACCCATAATGCGACCGCGGTTTATTTATGAGCCCCAATAAAATAGGTATTGAGTGTACATACTTTCTTAGCAGGCGTAAAGTATTTTTGAGAAGCGGCGTATTAATGACTGAATAAAATCATGAAAATAGCTTGTTTTCTGGCAGCACGTTTAATCTTTTGAGAACATAATATTGGCGTCGAGATTGCCGTACAACTTTGCGCATATAAAAATAAAGGATTCACCTTATTTAACGTTAGTGTTTTTTTGATTAAAATCTTTAGATCAACCGTTATTAATGCAGCTGAATAATTTAAAGAGACCTAATGCCGAATTTTTCCCTCAGCATCATCGATTGGATTGTCCTTCTCTTGTATTTTTCTTTCATCATCTGGAGAGGGATTGGATATGCAAAGAAACATGAAAATGCAGAAGATTACTTTTTGGCAGGCAGATCTTTAACATGGCCTTTGATCGGCCTGTCTTTGTACGCCTCAAACATTTCAAGCAGCAGTCTAATCGGGATGGCAGCCAGCGGCTATGAAACCGGTTATTCAGTCTTCAGCTATGAATGGATGGCAGCTGTTGTTCTAATAATTTTTGCAGCATTCTTTTTGCCTTTTTATCTACGTTCCAAAATATTTACACTTCCAGAGTTTTTGGAAAAGAGATTTGACGCTCGCTCGAGATATTATTTCTCCGCCCTCACCGTGTTGACAAACATTGGTGTCGACACGGCAGCTACTTTGTATGCCGGCGCCCTGGTTATTCAATTAATTTTGCCTTCTGTGAACCTTTGGCAGATCATCCTCATTTTGGCCATTTTTTCAGGACTCTATACGATTGCCGGTGGTTTGAAAGCAGTGGTTTACACGGATGTAATTCAAGCCATACTGCTGATATTCGGTTCAGTTTTATTAACCGCTCTGGCATTTTTAAAAATAGGGGACTGGGAAGCGGTTAGGGCTGCAGCACCTGCGCAGCATTTTCATATTATTCAACCTTATAACGATGCCTTTTTACCCTGGCCGGGTCTTTTCACCGGTGTATTTCTGCTTGGATTTTATTTTTGGGCGACAAATCAGTTTATTGTTCAGCGTACACTTGGTGCCAAAAACCTTCAACATGGTCAGTGGGGAGCACTTTTTGCAGGCTTTTTAAAGGTTTCGACCCCATTACTGATCATGATTATTCCGGGCATGATGGCGCGGGTTCTGTACCCGGATATTGAAAAAGCCAATTATGTATTTCCGGTGTTAATGTTTGATTTATTGCCCAAAGGTCTTTTGGGGCTGGTACTGGCGGGATTGATTGCAGCCATGATGTCCAGTATTGATTCGGCCCTAAACAGCGCATCGACTCTTGTAACAATGGATTTTATCAAAAAGCTGCGTCCTCAGACAACATCCGTACAGCTCATGTGGATCGGACGCACCGTGACGTTTGTATTTATGCTGGCTGCTGCCGCCTGGGCTCCTCAAATTGACAAATTTCCCACCCTCTGGCAATATTTACAAAGTGCCTTGTCTTATATTGTTCCACCCATTGTGGCACTTTTCATGATCGGGCTATTTTGGAAACGTGCAAATGCTAACGGCGCTTTGGCCGGAATTGCCATGGGTATCGTCGCCGGCGCTTTTTTTCTAATATTTCGAGATTTGAAGTGGCTCGCAGCTATTCATTTTCTTTACGTGGCGGCAATCATATTCAGTCTGAGTTGTCTATCAATTTTTGCTGTTAGTTTGTTTACACCGCCGCCGCCCGAAAAAAAAGTAAGAGATTTTACCTGGCAGCTAAAAATTTATCATAGCGAAACAATTGCTTTAGGTCATCTGCCAGTCATAAGGAACTATCGCTACCAATCCCTTTTATTGATTGCCTTTCTTGTCCTGATGCTGCTGGTGTTTTGGTAAATTACTTCTTTAGAAATCATTTTAAATACCTATCCAAATCAATTACTGTGAAAGGTTGAAAATATGAGCCCTAAAAAATATTATATTCAAATGTTTAGTGTGCATGGATTGCTTCGAGCAGAAAACATGCAACTGGGACACGATGCAGATACGGGGGGGCAGATCAAATACGTTGTTGAATTATGTCATGCGCTAAGTCAATCTGATAGTGTAAAAAGGGTGGAATTGTTTACCCGCTTGATTCAGGACAAAGCGCTTTCCGAGGATTACACCCGGCCAATCGAACAGGTTAACGATAAATTTAGCATTATTCGTATTCAGTGCGGCGGGAAAAAGTATATGCGCAAGGAGCTACTCTGGCCGCATCTCGATGAATATGTGGACAAAACCATTAAATATATCAAGCGTCAAAATGCTATCCCCGACATCGTCCATGGCCATTATCCCGATGGGGGCTACGTTGCAATGCAACTGGCCGAAATTTTCGGTACACCGTTTATTTATACCGGTCATTCCCTCGGCCGCTCAAAGCTTAAAAGATTGACCAGGGAGGGTATGAAAGAGCAAGTTGTTGTCAAAAAGTACAAAATCGATCAGCGCATCCGGATGGAAGAAGATATATTGAAAAAAGCCGATTTAATTATTACCAGCACCCACCAGGAAGTCAGCGATCAATACGGACAATATCAAAACAAAAAAATACCTAACTACCGGGTAATACCGCCGGGACTGGACATCGAAAAATTTTATCCGTTTTATCACGGTATGCTGCCGGAAACAGTCAAAGAGGAAATAGAACTGTACGCCCAGGCTTCTGTGCTGGAGGAGCTGAACCGTTTCTTCATGCACCCCGAAAGACCGCTGGTTTTATCCCTTTGTCGCCCAGATAGGCGAAAAAACATAGGAGGGTTGATCAAGGCTTACGGCGAAGATCTGGAACTGCAGTCCATGTCCAATCTTGCCGTTTTTGCCGGCATTCGCAAGGACATCACCAATATGGAAGACAATGAACGCGATGTCCTTACCGAAATTCTGCTGCTCATGGATAAGTATGATTTGTATGGCAAAATTGCCATCCCCAAAAAACATGAATTCGAGCACGAAGTCCCCGAGCTGTACCGGATTGCAGCCGAAAAAAAAGGTGTATTCGTCAATTCTGCTCTGACGGAACCCTTTGGACTCACTCTGATCGAGGCGGCTTCCTGCGGCCTGCCGACGATAGCCCCTGACGACGGCGGCCCCAGGGATATCGTCAAAAACTGTCAATGCGGCATATTGGTTGATACCACAGACACCAAAGCCATTGCAGCTGCGATCAAACAGATTATCACCGACAATGAAAAATGGAAGCAATTTTCCAAAGCCGGCATCCTGAATATCCGCAAACACTATACCTGGAAAAGCCACTCAACGTCATATATGAAAGAAATCAGCCGCATTTTTGCGGATCTGGGCGAGGAAAAGATGAAGGTCGCCATACCGTCGGATGCCATTGGCCGACGACTGGCAGGGCTGCACTATTTCATCATCGCCAATATCGACAACACCCTGGTCGGTGGAAACAGGGAGGATCTGTCGGCGCTTTTGGCCCTGCTTCGGAAACATCGCCAATATATTGCATTCGGGCTGGCAACCGGACGTACCCTGGAATCAGCAACCGGGTTGTTGGAAAAGCATGATGTGCCGTTGCCGGATGTCCTTATCACAGCAGTAGGCGCAGAAATCAACTACGGCAAATACCTGCATGACGGTCGCGGCTGGGAAACGCACATAACCGCCAAATGGAATCGAGAAAAAATCGTCGGCCTGCTCGAGGACCTTGCATTTCTGCAGTACCAGAAAGAGGAGGCTCAGCGGCCGTTTAAAATCAGCTATGAATTGCAGCCGGGCAAAGACCGCCTGGCAATGATTCATGAACGCTTACTCAAAAACAAATGCCGTTACAATTTGATCTACTCCCAGGACAGATATCTGGATATTCTTCCTTTCCGGGCATCCAAGGGAAAGGCCATCCGCTATCTGAGTTATAAGTGGGAAATTCCCCTGGGAAACTTTCTGGTCTGCGGAGATTCCGGCAACGATGAAGAGATGCTGCGCGGAGAGCCTCGCGGCGTGGTCGTGGGCAATTATAGTTCCGAACTTAATAAGCTAAAAGGCATCCGGGGCATTTACTTTGCGGGGCAAGCATATTCCGGCGGGATTCTCGAGGGGATCAACCATTATCAATTTATCAAAAAAGCCACCTGCAGGGCAGGAGATTAAGGATTTATCATGAAAAATATCCTCAATGAGGTCATGAGTAAAAGGGATCGAAAGGATTTCAAGGAATTTGTCGTATTTGTCGCCAATCAGTCATCGGGAATATGCCTCAGAAACGGTATTATCCAGCTTTTCCGCGATTACTGCGATCAGCATAAGAAGCCACAAGCGTTTCGCCGGAATTCATCAATGTTCAATTTTTTAAAAAAGACTCAGGAGCTGTTTATAGCAGATGAAACCCTGGTAATACTGCACCGCTATGCAACCGCGAAGTACCATTTTTGCCGGATACGCCTGGATGGAGAATATATGGAAGAGATTTCGCTTGAAGACTATCTGGACCTGAGAGATCTCTATTCTGTAAAGAAAAAGGGAGATAACAATAAACTTAAAATAGATTTTATGCCGTTTTATGATTTCTCTCCCTCGATCCGGGATAGCCGAACCATCGGCAATGGGATTCGTTACCTGAATCGTTATATGTGCAGCAACATTTTCAGCCGGCCCGAGGAATGGAGTACAAAACTGTTCCAGTTCATCCAGCTGCATCAATTTGACGGCCGGCAATTACTCGTCAACGGCGCACTTATCAAAGATTTGGAAACTTTTTACAGCAAGCTTGAAAATGTACTGGAATGGCTGAAACGCAAAAACCCCGAGGCCTCCTGTGGCAGCGTCGAAAACCGCATGAAAAAAGAGGGGTTTGAGGTCGGATGGGGCAACACCGTTGGACGGATATCGGAAACAATCCAAACCCTGCTTGACCTTATCAACGAACCCACCGATCACCTTTTGGAGCAATTTATTTCACGCGTGCCGATGCCGCTAATCTCAAAAATTGCCATCATTTCACCCCATGGCTGGTTCGGGCAAACCAATGCATTAGGCAAACCGGACACAGGCGGGCAGGTCATCTACATTCTTGATCAGGTGCGGGCCCTCGAAAAGCATTTGACAAGAGAAATTCGACTGACCGGCCTCCTTGATGTCAAACCTAAAATCGTCGTATTGACCCGCTTGATACCCGAGGCAAAGGACACAAGCTGCGATCAACGAAAAGAGCAAATCTTTCAGACAGCAAACAGTTATATTTTAAGGGTGCCTTTCAGGGACAGTCGCTATAATGTCGTTAAGCACTGGATTTCACGGTTTAAAATCTGGCCTTATCTGGAAACTTATTCAGAGGATGCCGCAAGAGAATTGATGAGTGAATTCGAGGGACGACCGGATTTGATAGTCGGCAACTATTCAGATGGCAACCTTGTGGCCTCCCTGCTTTCCGACAAGCTAGATGTCATTCAATGTACCATTGCGCATGCGCTTGAAAAGACAAAGTATGCTTTTTCTGATTTGAACTGGCAGGAAAATGAAAAAGACTACCATTTTTCACTTCAGTATACAGCGGATATTTATTCAATGAACAAATCTGACTTCATCATTACCAGTACTTTACAGGAGATCGTCGGTACCGAAGATACGATGGGTCAATACGAATCGTACCAGTTTTTTTCGATGCCTGAACTTTACCAGGTTGTCAATGGCATCAATCTGTTTGCCCCCAAATTCAATGTCATCCCGCCGGGGGTCGACGAAGAGCTGTATTTTCCCTTCAACCAAAAGGAAAGAAGAATTCAAACCAAATGGCAACAATGGGAAAACCGACTGTATCACGATAACACCGATGACATTTACGGCAATCTGGACCATCCGGAAAAATTGCCCATTTTCACAATGGCCCGATTCGACAAGATAAAAAACATCACCGGCCTGATTCAGGCCTTTGGTATGAGTAAAAAGCTTCAAAGCTCCTGCAACCTCATTTTTGCCGCGGGCACAATTCGTGTTGAAAATTCCAGTGATTCTGAGGAACGGAATGAGATCACCAAGGCCCATGAACTCATCGAAAGTTATAACCTACACGGCAAATGTCGTTGGCTACCAAGCATCAACAAACTCGATACCGGAGAGGTATACCGCGTCATTGCGGATCACAACGGAATATTTGTCCAACCGGCGTTATTCGAGGCATTTGGACTTACAATCATCGAAGCAATGGCTTCCGGCCTTCCTACATTTGCCCCAAAATTCGGCGGTCCGCTTGAGATCATCGAATATGGAGTCAGTGGCTTTTTAATAAATACCAGCAAGCCCGAGCTAATTGCAAAAAGCCTGGAAAATTTTGTAGAACACTGCAAGAAAGATAAGAAATACTGGCAAACCATATCCGAAAACGGGATTGAAAGAGTCCGGAAACATTTTAACTGGAACTCTTACAGCCAGCGCATGATCAATCTGGCAAAGCTATATGGTTTCTGGCGCTACGCAGTTTCGGGAAAGGGAATGCTGGAGTTGGATCGGTATTGTGATCTGATTTATCATTTTCTCCTTAAGGAAAAGGCTCAAAAGCTGGAGCCCAAAAGGACTCCCGAGTAAATTATGAAAAAGAAAATTGATCACGAAAAAGTTGACACAAAAAATTTATATGCACTACCCAAAACCCGAGTATTAAGCTTTTCCCCAATTCGGACACTGCGGCTAAAAAGTGAAGTCGCCACCGGTAGTGCAATGCATACCCAAACCGACCTGGCTCGCTTTGTAGTAGCAGAAAAACATACCGGCTATTTGTTTACGGAAAAATATAATCAGGCAAAACATCATAATTTCCTCAACAGTTGCGTACATTTATCGGTTGCCTATAATTTCGTGCGGCAAAGTTGCCCCACTGAGATCTGCTTTCCCGATGTTCTTGCCGACTTTGACGATATCCTGGTTTAGCTGTAGCCGGGGTTGACAGTTCTTCGTTTAGGTGTTACCAGTAATATTAAAGTTCGGCTAAGGGGGAAACTCAGGCGAAGCCATGTCATCCCCCGAGCAACCGCAACTGGTTCTGATCATTGTCCCCAAGGTTTCCTGATTTCCATGGCTCGCCATAACCGTAAAGGAGGAGCTATGGGTATTTTAGGAAAACTTTTCAGCGGCAAACACGATTACCCTCCACTTGATTCGTCAGCCCCGGCTGCCATGCAGCTGGAATCCGTGCGTCTCCCGCTTGAAAAACTGGCAGCCGAGACAAACGATCCGCTTGAAGTTGTGCCGGCACAAGATTCAGTTTATGTTTTTATCGGGAAGCCCCCGAAGAAATTCGGGATTGCATGGATCGAGGACGGCGACAAAATCGTCAACTTCAAATCTTTGGTGGACGAAAAAGGGCTTTCGCCGGACAGCCTTCAAAACCTAAGCGAAAAACTCAGACAAACCTACATCGCACACCAAGATAAACCCCGGTACCTGACCAAGATAAGCGATCGTGAAGTTGTGGTTATCCCTTCGACGGCGTTGTTGAATAATGTAAAAGGTGTGGTAGAACAAACTGTTGGTTAAATGATGTGATTGTCATATCGGAAGCACCTGATGACGAAACTGCAACCAAACTGGTTTTGACAATTGGATCCGTCGGAGCAATTCGGACGGAAACATTTAGGATATTTACAGAGGATGAATATCGAAAACTCATTTCCGAATTGCCACAGTAGAACGATTTTAGTACAACATAAAACCCTGGCCCTGAGGGCCAGGGACAGGTTCAATATGCTCTGCCTTTTGAAAGACTCATTCGTTGCAACTAAAACTTGAGTTGCTCCACAACTTAAGCCAAGGATTAACAAACTTAATCAAGGATATATTTTTCGAATAAGTAGCTTCTAAAATTTGCATATAAGCGGAGGCCGCTGGCCAAAAAAACGGCCAGTCTGATCAACATAGAAACTTGACGATGTGTCAAAAAATCAAAATTTCATTATGGCGTCATTCCGGCGAAGGCCGGAATCCAGTAAATTCATAAAATTCTGGATGCCGGATCAAGTCCGGCATGACAAACTCGGAATTTTTTGCGCAATCAACAAAGCTCTTCTATGTATTTTCACACGAGCCTATAGAAATTCGATAAGCTCAATATCAAATACGAGTGTTTTACCTGCTAATGGGTGATTGGCATCGACCGTGACTTCCTGATCAGTCAGCTGGGT
>JASFSK010000161.1:0-8670 GCA_050114455.1 Desulfobacterales bacterium
TCGTGGATTATGAAAAAGGCCTGGAGCTCGATCCCAAGATTGACAATAAACCGGGCTTTATGAAACGCCTTTTCAGCAACGAGCCCAATACCGACAAAGGTATACGCAAACATCTGGAGTATTTAAAGCAACAGGTCAAGGATCAGAGCAGCTAAGTTGGAGGTTGGGGTTGAACAATGACGAATGACTGTTGACGAATGCAGGAACCCTGTCGGTTTTATCGTTATCAGACGACAGAGTGAATCGATTCCCATAAATATTCAATAGTCATTCGTCATTCGTCAATTAAAAAAGTCGTTCGCCAATCAAAAAAGGAGAATAGATATGAGCAATCCTTATGAAATAGCCTACCAACAATCTATCGAAGATCCCAATACTTTCTGGGCGGCCGCCGCGGAAGACTGTCACTGGTATAAACCCTGGGACACGGTGCTTGATGACAGCAACAAACCGTTTTATCGCTGGTTCAGCGGTGGCCAGGTCAATACCTGCTACAATGCCATAGATTATCACATTGAAAACGGTCGTGGTGACCAGAATGCGATTATCTACGACAGCCCCGTCACAGATACGGTCGAAAAAATAACGTACAACCAACTGCGGGATAAGGTCGCCCGCTTTGCCGGGGTACTGGCCGCCCAGGGTGTTTCCAAAGGGGATCGGGTATTGATATATATGCCCATGATTCCCGAGGCCCTTGTGGCCATGCTGGCCAGTGCCAGGCTGGGAGCTGTTCATTCGGTTGTTTTTGGTGGGTTTGCCGCCAAAGAATTGGCCGTCCGCATCAACGATGCCAAACCCAAGGTCATCGTTTCAGCCTCCTGTGGCATTGAAGTCGCACGGGTGATTGCCTACAAACCACTGCTGGATAAGGCCATTGACATGGCGGAATCCAAACCGGACACCTGTATCATCAAGCAGCGTCCGATGGAAGCCGCATCCATGGTTGAAGGCCGTGATCTGGACTGGAATGATGTCGTAAAAGATGCGCAGCCCCATGACTGCGTTCCGGTGGCAGCCACCGATCCCCTTTATATTCTGTACACCTCCGGAACCACCGGTGTTCCCAAAGGGGTTGTCCGGGACAACGGGGGTCATCTGGTTGCCTTAAAATGGACGATGGGGGCAGTTTACAATATCGAGGCCGGTGACGTTTACTGGGCGGCATCAGACGTCGGATGGGTCGTTGGTCATTCCTATATTGTGTATGGACCGCTCCTTAAGGGGTGTACAACCATTCTTTTTGAGGGTAAACCGGTCGGCACACCGGATGCGGGAGTTTTCTGGCGGGTCATTGCGGAACACAATGTCAAGGTCATGTTCACCGCACCAACAGCTTTCAGGGCCATCAAGCGTGAAGATCCTAGCGCTGAATTATTAAAAAATTATGATTTGTCAAATTTTAAAGCATTGTTTCTGGCCGGTGAAAGACTGGATCCGGACACTCTCAAATGGGCCGAAAACAATTTAGGCGTTCCGGTCATCGACCACTGGTGGCAGACTGAAACCGGCTGGGCAATAGCCGGCAACTGCCTGGGCCTCCATCAGTATCCGATCAAGGAAGGCTCGCCGACCAAACCGGCGCCGGGATGGAACCTGCAGGTGGTGGATGCAAATTGCAATCCCATTAAAGCCGGCGATATCGGTGCATTGGTGGTCAAGCTGCCATTGCCCCCGGGAAGTCTGCCGACCTTATGGAACAACGATCAAGGCTTTATTAAAGCCTATCTGGAAGAGTTTCCCGGTTATTACAAAACGGCGGATGCCGGCTTCATCGATGAGGACGGATATGTCTTTGTCATGAGTCGAACCGATGACATCATTAACGTCGCAGGACACCGTCTTTCCACGGGGGCCATGGAGGAAGTGCTGGCTGATCATCCGGATGTGGCCGAATGCGCGGTATTGGGAGTTGACGACAAGCTTAAAGGGCAAGTACCCATTGGTTTTTTGGTTTTAAATGCAGGGGTTACCCGCAGTCCGGCAGAAATCATCGCAGAAACGGTTCAGATGGTCAGAGATCGTATCGGACCGGTGGCATCATTTAAGACCGCAACGGTGGTCAAGCGCCTGCCGAAAACCCGATCCGGAAAAATTTTGCGGGGTACGATCCAAAAAATAGCGGACAATAAGCCATATAATGCGCCGGCCACGATCGACGACCCTGTCATCCTCGACGAGATGACCGAGGCTCTGACCGATATCGGCTATGCAAAGGCCAAAGCTTAGGTTGAGCGGTTTTGGAATCATTCGTTTTGACATCCGCCCGCTCATGTCTATTTTCAAGCTGTCAGTTTCGTAAAAAGTCTTGAATCCTTATTTGCATCATTCCCGCGAAGGCGGGAATCCAGTATTTTCAGGTAGTTCTGGATGGCTGCCTTAGCAGAGCCTGGGTCTGAGAAAGCAGGGGCATGACGGACTATCCGACTTTTTACGAGCTTGTCAAACTTGATATCCCGGATAAATGGGATAATGCTTCAGCCAGATGTTACTCGCGACCAGGTTCGCTCTAAAATAAGGATAACTTATTATGCCTCAAGAAATCCTGATCGTAGATGACGAGCCCAGTATCGTCGTACCGATCCAATTTCTGATGGAACAGCAGGGCTATAACGTCATGGTGGCCGAAAATGGCGAAAGTGCACTGGATATCATTTACAAATACAAACCCGATCTCATTTTGCTTGACATCATGCTTCCCAGAATCGACGGATACGAAGTTTGTGAGATCGTCCGTTTGGACCCCCGGTATCGGGATATAAAGATCATTTTTATCACCGCCAAAGGACGCGAAGTCGAAATCGCCAAGGGTTTGGCCCTGGGTGCTGATGCCTATATTACCAAGCCCTTCTCGAATACCGAGCTGGTTTCCAAAGTCAAAGAGCTCTTGGCCGTTACCCATGAAACTGCCAAGGAGTAAATTCTGGGGAACCGTCGGCCTTTCCCTCGTATCTCTCGTCATTATCCTCACGGTTGGCGCTGTTTGGCTTAACCGTCAATTGACGCCTGACGAGCTGAATGGTATCACCTCCCTTCTAAGACAATTCTTCGGTCCCCTGCTCATCATCGCCTTACTCCTGTTGACGGTCTTAATCTGGGCCGCTGAATCTGTTTACCGAAATTATATCAGACCGATCGGCAAGATAGCCGAGAAGGTATCCTTGATCAACACGACCAATCCGTCCTACCGCATAGCAAGCCAGGGTGCTGGAGAGATCCGCCGGCTTTGCGACCGCATCAACGAAGCCGCTCAACGGCACGAAATTCTGGCAAAACACGTGGATGCCAAAATCCAGCTGGCCAAGGCCGAATTTGAGCAGGAAAAAAATACGCTGGCGGCCATTGTGGCCGAGTTGCCGGAAGGTGTGTTGATCTGCAATGCCGATGGCCGGATTCTATTGTACAACAACCGTGCCAAGCAACTGCTGACCGGCTCGTCAAAGAAGAAATCTGATAAAACCGGGACTCGGGCCTCTGAACCCTATATTGGATTGGGACGTTCCATTTTCGGAATCATTGACAAAAATCTGCTGGCCCACGTTCAGGACCAGATCGTCCAAAAGCTGAAAACCGATGATCCGCAGCCAACCTCTTATTTCGTCGTTACAGCTGCTGATGACCGCCTGCTTCGCGCCGAGGCGGTCCCGGTGCTAAAACAGGACCGACAACTTTCAGGATGGGTGTTGATATTTTATGATATCACCCGGCAGTTGGCGACCGATAGTGGTCTGAATCTGGCCCTGCAAGCGGTAGCCAGAGGATTCCGAGCTTCACTGGCCGGAATTCGTTCTGCCATTGAAACCATCATGGCATATCCGGAAATGGATTCCGCTCAGCTCGAAAAATTCAGAAAAATCATCCATAGAGAATCCATCAGCATGGGTGAACTTCTGGAAAGCAACTTGAGCTTTGATGCCAAGATTGGACTTAATCAGTGGCCCCTGACCACCGTATCTGCCGAAAGCCTGATAGAACTGCTGACAACCAAAGCACTGGAGAAGCTTCAGGTCCAGATACGGGTGGAAGCGTCGAATACGCCCATTTGGGTAAAGGTTGACAGCTATTCTTTCCTGCTGGTGCTGCTTTTTCTAATCGATAAGTTGAAAAAATTGATCGGCGTCGATGAGTTTGCCTGCAGATTGACCGAACTGGATTGGTATGTCGGGCTTGATTTGCTGTGGCCGGGCTCTCCGATTAAAATCGAAGCCCTGCGCGAGTGGGAACAGGCCCCTTTGGTGTTTGAACAGGAAGGATTGTCGTTAACGCTGCGGGAAATAGTTGATCATCTTGGCTCCGATATCGGATCCTATGGATCCAAACGTCTGAAAGACACAGCGTATCTGCGGCTTTTCTTGCCGGTTGCCGAGATTTTCGAACCCGAGGAGATCCGACCCCTGGCAATTCTACCCGAAAGCCGCCCGGAATATTATGATTTTAACTTGTTTGATCGAGCGGAGCCGGTGGGGGAAGTGGAAAACCGGCTTTTAACCGATCTGACCTATACGGTATTTGACATGGAAACCACCGGCTTAAGGCCGTCCGATGGCGATGAGATCTTGTCAATCGGCGCCATTCGGATTGTAAATTGCCGCGTGCTGCGCGAAGAGCGCTTTGAGCAGCTGGTCGACCCGCTTCGAACCATCCCCTGGGAATCAGTGCAAATACACGGCATACATCCGGAAATGGTCATCGGTCAACCGACCATTGAAAAAGTTCTGCCCAGGTTTCAAAATTTTGTCGAAAACACGGTTCTCGTCGCCCACAACGCGGCTTTTGACATGCGATTTTTACAGCTCAAAGAACAACAAACCTCAATTAAGATCCTCAACCCGGTTTTGGATACCCTGCTGCTGTCGGCCGTAGTGCACCCATCGCACTCGAACCACGATCTGGAGGCGATCGCTCAGCGCCTGGGAATCCGCATCCTGGGCCGCCACACCGCAATGGGCGATGCGCTGTCCACCGCCGAGTTGTTTATTAAGATGCTGCCGCTTTTGGCCGACAGCGGCATTTATACCCTCAAAGATGCGCTGGCTGCCTCCCAGAAGACATATTATGCGCGGATAAAATTTTGACAGCAATGCCCTACTAACCCGGATAAACCGGAAATAACAAATTACAAGCACCAAATTACAAATAAATTCCAATAACCAAATCTCAAATGGGATCAAGCGCTAATTGTATGGAATTTGGAATTTTGATCATTGTGATTTGTTTGGTATTTGTGTTTTGTTATTTGAAATTTTTTATTGTTCGACACCTGAACTCTTCCTTTTCTTACAACATGTTGCCAAACAAAACCAGATAGGTGCTTAGTGACGTCTTACCGCCGCTTCACCGGCAGTGAAAATGAAAACTTGGATCCGCGGCCGGGTTCGCTGTCAACCCAAATCCGGCCGTGATGAAAATCGACAATGCGCTTGGTAATCGATAATCCGATACCGGTACCCGGCGGTCGTCCCTGGGTGGGATCTTTGATCTGATGAAAGGGCTGAAATATTTTTTCTAGATCTTTGGGGTTGATGCCAATGCCGTTGTCCTTCACTTCGACAATCATTTGATTGCCTGCGGCCCGCAAGTGGATGCTGATTAAACCACGGTCGGCTTCACAAAATTTTACCGCATTGGAAATAATATTCACCATGACCTGGATGAGGCGGTCGCGGTCGCCGGAGACCCAGGGTAGATCTTGGGCAAGATCCAGTTCAACGGTGATGTTTTTGTCATCGATTAATTGACGGGTACTGTTGACGGCGTCATTGATCACCTCTTTTAAATCCAGCGACGTGATCGCCCAATCCATTTGGGCTGATTCGATTTTTTCATAATCCAGAACCTGACTGACCAGGCGAATCAGCCGATCGCTTTCTTTGATAATAATACCGGCAAAATTTTCAAGCTGGTGGGGACCGATATTCGGATTTGCCGAGAGTATCTCGGCAAGCGAGCGCACAGCGGTCAGTGGGGTTCGCAGCTCATGGGTCACCGTGGATATGAAATCGTCTTTGAGGCGATCCAATTCCTGTAATCGTATGTTGGCTTTCTTCAAGTCGGCCGTCGCCTTTTCCAGTTCACGGCTGTAGGCAATCACTTGACGGGTCTCATCGAGTATGTTGAGCACTTCTTCCATACCCAGAGGTTCTTCCTTGACGACCGATGATACCATGATACGTGCCGAAGCCGACCCGACCGCACCGGTGAGCAGGCGTTCCGCGTGACTGACCAGATCGGCATCGGCCGTACGATAGTGGTCCCAGCTGATATTGTGCTTTTCGGCATATCCCGATAAGGCCTCATCCGCTTTGATTTTACCGAGAAACCGGGCCAACAGCGATCGCAGATCGGGAAGATTGACTGTTCCCCGCCGGAAAGCGGAATCTCCCGCTGCACCGGAATATCTGAAAACATCAACGAATAAGGCCGCCTGGGTGTGTTCGATGGCCCGGGGCCGACCTAAAACGGAAACGCCGATATAGACACTGACGTTGACCAGTATGCTCCAGAAGAGCGAGTGCGAGTAGCGGTTGAAACCCTGCAGCCCAAATAGCTGGAACGGCTTCAGCATTTCAATGCCGAAGGGTCCCGAATTCAGGAAATCTTGTGAAATTAACCCGGCCTGAACGAGTGACGACAGAAAAAGCGTATAGAACCAAAGTGTGAATCCAGCGATTAAACCACCAATGGCACCGTGGCGGGTGCCGCCTTTCCAGAATATGCCGCCGATCAAAGCCGGCGCAAATTGTGCCACGGCCACAAAAGACACCAGACCTAACGAGACGAGCGCATAAAATTCACCGATATAATGAAAATATGCATAACCCAGCATCAACACCAGGATGATACTTCCGCGGCGGATGCTTAACAACAGTCCGGTGAGTTCGCTTTGCCGGGCAATGGCTGGAATCGGCAGCCGCAGCAGCGCCGGCATGACAAGATCATTGCAGATCATCGTGCTCAGGGCGATGGTTTCCACGATAACCATACCGGTGGCGGCAGACATGCCGCCCAGGTAAACAAACAGGGTCAGCAGCTGCTGTTTTCCGGCCATCGGCAAGGTCAGGACGAAGGTATCCGCTTTGATGTCACTGCCTGAAAAGGCGAGGACGCCGCTGATCGCGACCGGTAGAACAAAGATGTTGATTGCTACCAAGTAGAGTGGAAAAAGCCAGATGGCCTTTTTCAAGTGCTCTTCATTGACGTTTTCGACGACCGTTACCTGAAATTGGCGGGGCAGCAAGAATATGGCCATCATCGAAAGAAATAAATACATCCACCAATCGATGTAAGTGCTGTCCCCAGCACTGATTTTAAAAAAATTCTGAAAAAAATCATAAGATTCATCCGAAGAATTGATCGTTAATGCAGACCTGAGGTCGGGTATGCTGCGAGCTTTTTCGAATAGATCTGAGAGGCCATTGTGAATACCATAGGTTACAAAGAGACCCACCGCCAAAAAAGCGGCGAGTTTAACGATCGACTCGAAGGCAATGGCAGCGACAAGTCCTTCGTGCCGTTCGGTGGCGTCCAGGTGGCGGGTGCCGAACAAAATTGCAAAAATAGCGAGCATCAAGGCGACGTAAAAGGCCGTGTCGCCGAGTACCGGTATATCGGCGAAGCTCATTTTTACAGAGATTTCCGGATATTGATTGATCAGCAAAAAACCGGTCGATATGGCTTTGAGTTGCAATGCAATGTATGGAATAACTCCCATGACGGCAATTATTGTAACGGCCCCACCCAATGTCGGGCTTTTCCCATAGCGCGATGCAATAAAATCAGCAATGGAGGTGATGCGGTACAGTTTGGCAATCCGGATGATTTTGCGCAGCACAAGCCAACCCAGGATCACCATTAATGTCGGACCGATGTAAATCGTTAAGTAAAGCAGTCCACTGTCGACCGCCATGCCCACGCTGCCGTAAAAGGTCCAGGCCGTGCAGTATACCGCCAGGGAGAGGGCATAAATGTATGGATTGCTGATGATACTGCGGCCGGCATCTGCCCGTTTGTCGCCATAATAGGCAATCACGAAAAGAAGGCCCACATAGCCAAATGAAACGAATAGGATGGTTCCGGTTTTTAGCACCGATCAACCTCTGGGACTCTCGGAATCATCTGGAGGGCCCTTTGATGCAGTTGCCATCACGAGTGCCGTTAGGCCAAGCAGCAGGCACCAGACACAAAAAACGTAAACGTACAGCAGAGGCAAGCCGAGTATCAGGACATCCGGTTTGAACAGGGAAAGAAGGGGGTAGTTTAACAGGGTAAAGCCGAGTAGAAATATGGCGACCAGGCGTTTGTTTATTTTGCTGTCCCGCGTCATAGATCGTATTTCGTGCAATGATCAGCAGCCACTATCAGAGCTGGGAGTATGAAGATGGCACCTGGAATGGACCGGGCCACCTCTGCTGGTGTGCGCTGATCATTAGAAAGAATTTTTATTCTCTATTTTATCGGATTTGCCAGCTTTAATTGCCGCTTGACCGATTCACCATTGACAGTATCTTGTTCGCTTCAGTCGGATTTGGACCCAGTTTTTCAGCTGGCCAATAACAATAATCGGTGTTAATACACAAAAATTCTTTTTTGTAAGGTAGAATTTCCAGAATATCTGTCACCATAGACCAATTTAAGGAAAGTGTCAATTTGGCTGAAAGCGCCGAGCTGACG
>JASFSK010000162.1:0-8645 GCA_050114455.1 Desulfobacterales bacterium
ATCTGATGCTTGGACTGCTGACGCCGCCTGTGGGAATGGTGCTCTATGTGTTGTCTAAAGTGTCTGGTGTCAAATTCGAACAATGTGTGATTGCGACGGCCCCTTTTATTGTACCTCTGCTGATCGTGTTGGCCATGATCACTTTTTTCCCCGAGGTTGCCATGTGGCTTCCCAATGTTGCCTATCGATAAAATTAACGTTCTGATTGCAGTAGGACAAAAGATGCCGAAGCACTTTAGGTATTTCGGCTGGTGAATACCAAATGATTATTATGGCAAAATCGGTTCCATCCTTCGATTTCGCTTTTAAGGATTTCCAGAAAATGGTGTTATCTACTTAATTCTTTATTCTTTCCCTTCAATTTTGCGGCAGCCTTTATCCACAATAAGCCAGCAAAATCAACGCTTTATCAATTCTATTGGCAATCCCTGTCAATTCTTTGACGATTTAAGACTGATTGGCATAACAACTATCTGAAAATTATATGTATTTATAATGGCATGCTTCCTGCTTCAAGTCGCTATTGTTTATTGAAATTCAAATAGAATTCTGGGAGGGAAAAAAATGAACCTTATTAAAATGATGTCATTAATGTTGATATTTACCGTTCTCCTGGGGGGTTGTGCAACTACCAAAGGAACAACTCCCCAAGACAAGCGCAAAGCGATTCTGGATATGAAAAAAGAGACATTGTCGGATCTTTATAAGGTTCGACCCCAGGCGCAAACTCAAATCAAAAAGGCACCGGGTTACGCTGTCTTCAGCGATGCCAATATCAACATCATTTTTGCCAGCTTTGGAGGCGGGTACGGTGTGGTCAAAAACAATAAAAACGGAAAACACACCTATATGAAAATGGGTGAGTTGGGTCTTGGGCTGGGACTCGGAGCTAAAGACTTTCGGGCAATTTTCATTTTCCATGATAACCAGACCATGAATCGATTCATTGACAGCGGTTGGCAATTCGGCGGGCATGCGGATGCCGCCGCCAAGGCCAGCGACAAAGGTGCTGCTGTGGGTGGGGAAGTTTTGGTGGATAACATTACCATTTATCAGTTAACCGAGAGTGGATTAGCGCTTCAGGCCACCATTAAAGGTACCAAGTATTGGAAGGATGATTCGCTGAATTAACTGATAAAATTTATTTTTTCCGCAACCGTCTACCAATAAATCAACGGTACTGGCGATAATCGACACCGTACTTTTGGGCCTTGTATGCAAATTTTCTGACGGTAGTCCGCAATATTCGAGTGGCCATGGTGACATTGCCACCGGTGTTTTTGAGGGCATCGATGATCATTTCTTTTTCCAGGTTGGCGACCGCATCTTCCAGGGAAAGTGACGGCACGGTGTCCGACTCTTTTCCGGTTTGAAGGGTCGGCGGTAAATGATAACTGTGAATAACGCCTTCTTCACACAGCAGCACGGCCCGTTCGATGCAGTTTTCCAGTTCCCTGACATTTCCCGGCCAGTGGTATTCCATCAGCATGTCAATCGCCGGTGTGGAAAAGCGTTTGATATCTTTGTGGTTTTCCTTGCTGTATTTCTCCAGAAAATGATCAGCCAGCAATAAAATATCCGTTTTGCGTTCTCTTAACGGCGGCAGATAAATGGGAAAAACATTCAAACGGTAGTAAAGATCACCCCTGAATGACTCTTCATCCACGGCCTGTTCCAGATTTTTGTTGGTGGCGGCAATGATGCGTACATCCGTTTTGAGCGTTCGGTGGCCGCCGACCCGTTCGAATTCTTTTTCTTGAAGAATGCGCAGCAGGTTGGCCTGGATTTCCAGCCCGATGGATCCGATTTCATCTAAAAATATGGTTCCTTTGTGGGCAAGTTCAAATTTACCGATTTTCTGTTTGATGGCTCCGGTGAAGGCGCCTTTCTCATGTCCGAACAGCTCACTTTCGATGAGGGTGGCCGGCAGCGCTGCACAGTTAACCTTGATGAACGGGTTTTTTTGACGCAGGCTGTTGTAATGAATTGAATTTGCCACCAACTCCTTTCCGGTGCCGCTTTCCCCGCGAATCAAAACGGTGGCATTGCTTTTGGAGACCTGGGAGATCATCTGGAAGACTTCGCGCATTTTGTTGCTGTTGCCGATGATGTTGCGAATACTATACTTGTCTTTCAGAACGGTCTGCAATCGTCTGTTTTCTTCTCTTAAACGCTCTTTGTCCATTTGAATGGTTTCGAGCTTGATGACATGACTGGCAATCATGGTGGCAATGACCGACAGCAATTCTTTGCCACCTTTTAAGGAATATGACTCGTCGTACGGCCTATCGACGCTCAGAGCGCCGATGACCTGCTTTCCTTTTTTGACCGGCACGCATATAAAAGACTGATCGCGGTCCTTCTTTTTCCTGCGAGAACCGGTACGGTCCAAAAATGACGGCTCTTCACTGATTTTGGGGATGGTCACCGCCCTGCCGGTCTCTATCACCCTGCCTGTCACGCCTTCTCCCAGCTTGTATTTGACCCGCTCCATGGCGTTGCGGGTCAGTCCATGAGCCACCTCTATGCGGATCTCATTGCGCATGGGGTTTAATATCGTTATCGTTCCCCGCACCATGTTCATGGAATTGGAAAGGATATCTAACACCTTGTAGAGGGATTTTTTTAGAACCAAATGGGCATTGAGCGCCTTGGTTATTTCATACAATAACGTGACCTCTTCAATCGGTTTCATAATAAAATTTTGTCCCAAGATTTAAATATTAATTATTACGAATCTGTCGAAATATTATAATGAAATAACAATTTTGTAACAATAGCAGGTTCATCAATTAAAGCAAGAAAGAAAAATTTGTTGGATTCTGGGTTCTGGGTTCAAGGCTCAGAGTTTAGGGTTGTCGGTTTGAAATACAGGTTGCGAGGCTTTTTATTTTTTCTAAATCCGCAATCAAAAATACCGCAACTCGTAACTCGAGACGCATAACCCGCAGGCCGCAACTCGCGAACCTCTTGAAACTGAATTTGAAGGCATTATCATTAGTAACATGCTACATGCTTTATTTTTCCCTCGTGTCAAGGTCTACGTGGATTCGAATACAATCCGCATACAAATTTCAAAGCTCGAATAGAAATATTGGATAAAAAATTATATGCTGGAGGTAATGGAAATGCTCCGAATAGCCAAGCAAACCCGGTTGAAATCACCCGACATCATTCTACGTGCTTCTGATTTTTTTGGCCGGGGTGGGGAAGGACTAACAGAAAAAGAACGCAATTCATGCTGTGTTTCGTTTGAAGGTGCCGGCGGATATGTGGCTGTTTCCGTGGTGGACGAAGATAAACACAGGACGGTCGATGTCGAAACCAGGGAGTTCGAGTATCAGGTTAAACGATTTTTGGAAACGATTTAACCTATTCTTTTTGCATTACTGACATGGCTTCCGATCGAATTCAGGAAGAAAAAAAATCAAGTTCTTTGGATATGTCATTTTTCATGTGCACCCATCCACCCTTTTGGTGATACCAGCATTTGGTTTTCACATTTGACCTTCTATGTTTTCACTCATTTCTGCGCAAATCATCCAGGATACGCGATAACTCTTCTACCATATATAGTGGAAGAGACACGAGCTTATACTCAACATCACGATTGCCTTCTTTGGTGCGGATGACATTTTTTAGATTTTGAACAGATGGCGGGTTGAGATCAAAACGCACCGCCAGCTCCATCCGTTTGCGAAACACAAATTGTTGAAGCGATTTTAGTGACCCGCTTTTGCCGGCCTTAACTTCTATCGGTACGATCAGATTCCCGCGTGAGATCACAAAATCCACCTCCGCATTGGAAGACTTTCCTTCGCGTATCCAGTAACAGAGCTGCGGTGCCTGGAGGGGGTGCAGTAGATGCTGGCCGATAAACTGCTCGGCCAGACCACCTTCATTGACAAGGCCGCGTTCATCAATCGATTCAAAGAACAGCCAGTCATTGCCACAAATATTGTTGGCCAACCCGACATCCATAAATAGTAATTTATAGGCGTTTGGTTTGATATCGGCATAAAGAGGGATACCCGTAGAGTGGCTGTGAAAAACCTGATGACAAATGCGGGCCTTGGTCAGTAATTCGACCACATTTTTAACTTTAACGGACGGTTCCCCCTGTACCATATTGCTGTATTTCACTTTTTTGCCCAACCCCCGCGGAATATACCGAAATACCTGCTGCAAAAGGACCAAGTCTTTTTGTTTGGCGTATTTGGCAAAATCGTCTTGGTATGTATCGGCAATAGATCTTTGAACGGCCATGACCTCAGTCAGGGAGCCTTCATCGATAAACAACTGCACCGCTTCAGGCATTCCGCCCACAAATAGATATTCGCGCTGGCGGGTGAGCAGCTTTTTATGAGCCGCCATTGGTATTTCCTCACCGAGTCTAAAGTCGGCAAGATATTTGTCAAGCCCGGGTGAAACCGCGGACAGAAATTCTTTAAAAGTCAAAGGACCAAGATGATAATATGTGATACGCCCTACCGGCATGGGAAAATGGTGATCCGCGAGTGTAAACTCAAGTAAAGATCCGGCACCAATCACCGGAAGATATGTTTTTTCCTCATAGAAATAGCGTAGGGCCTGGATGGCATGGGGAGTGCCCTGTATTTCGTCCAAAAACAAAATTGTATCGCCTGAATTGATTTTTCTTCCTGCCAACGCCTCCAACTCATAGATAATTCGGTCCAGATCGAGTGTTTTGAAAACAGCATCTAGATATAAATGTCTTTCAAGATTTATCTCTGCCAAGGCGATTTTATTGTTTGCCGCGAACTGCCTGACCAGCGTAGATTTGCCTACTTGCCGCGCCCCCCTCAAAATCAGCGGTTTGCGTCGCCGAGATCGATACCACTCTCTTAAATAATGTTCCGCTTGACGAAGAATCATTAAAATATACCTTTTTTTAATAAAAAAATTAACAAAACAGGGGTGTCTTTGTCAACAATTCTTATGAAATATTTGAGATGCTTTATGTGAGACAGATAAAATAGCGAAATCTCAAAAATTTAATTTTTTTAGTGTCGTTGAAATTCAAACCGATTAATGAGATAAGCAATTACCATCATAGATAAATTTCTTCAATTTGGATTTGGCTGCCGTGAGTGATTGGAGGTTTCCATGGCCAAGGGAAAAATTTCGTCGGACGTTGACGGTCAAAATTTAAAAGCTAGCTATAATAACCATCCGGAGTTCGTTCACCATCGGCGGCGGTATTCGGATTTTTTTCAATTTGCCCCGGTAGGGTATCTCACATTTGGTCGAGACGGCATTATCATTCAGGCCAATTCAACGGGGGCAAAGCTATTAGGTACTGACAGGGACCGTTTGTTGAAGAGAGCATTCTCTCAATTTATCGCTGCTGAATCGAAAAATGTCTTCGAAGAGCACTGCCGCAGGATTTTTTGCACGGGTGCCGTGCATCGCTGCGACGTGATGATTTCCAGTCAAGAGGGCTCCCCCATCTGGCTGCAATTAGAAAGTCTTGTTTCTCAAAATGAATACGATTGCAACGAAGTATGTTACACCGTGATAAAGGATATCACTCATCGTCGCCTTACCGAAGATGCCTTGCGTAAGGCCCACGACGAGTTAGAGCAGCGAATAGTGGAGCGTTCCGCCGAAATGGAAGATATCAATCGAAAACTGCGCCGGCAAATATCCGAGTGCGAGTTTGCGGAGGCTGCGTTGAGGGAATCGGAACAAAAATACAGCACCCTGGTTGAAGATGCCTTGATTGGGGTCTATGTCATAAAAGACGGTATTATAGAGTTTGCCAACGACAAGTTCGCTGCGATTTACGGATACGAAAAAGACGAATTAATTGGCATGCAATCATTGGATCTGGCCCATCCCGAAGATCGGGCGTTGATAAAGGTAATGAGGTCAAAACGATTGAAAGGCGAAAAGGTCCCGTCTGAATATGAAATTCGCGGCATAAAAAAAAACGGTGACACGATTTGGGTGATGCGCAGTTTTTCCCTGATCAACTACAAAGACGGTCCTGCCATTTCCGGTATCGTTTCGGATGTGACCAAGCGCCGCAAGGCCGAGGAGGCATTACGGGAATCAGGCAGGGAACTGAGAATTCTTTCCAATCAGCTGCTTTCGGCCGAAGAAAAAGAAAGAAAACGAATTGCCCGCGAACTGCATGACGGCATCGGGCAGGCCCTAAGTGCCATCAAATTTAGTGTTGAGAATTCTCTGAGACAATTGGGCAATCAGGCCGATGATTCTGAATTACAATCTCTTGAGGCTGTTATTCCTCTGACTCAAAAAACCATCGAAGAAGTGCGCCGGATTGTGAAAGATCTGCGGCCATCCATCCTGGACGATCTGGGAATCCTGGCCACGATTAACTGGTTTTGCCGTGAATTTCAGGCTATTTACGCGGGAATACGGATTGAACGTGTGATTGAGATTCAAGAACAGGACATTCCATCCCCACTGAAAACCCTTATTTACCGTATTTTGCAGGAAGCCTTGAACAACGTCGCCAAGCACAGCCATGCAGATCTGGCCCGTTTGACTTTGGTGCAATACAATAGCGGAATCAGACTTACAATTCAGGATAACGGAGACGGGTTCGATTTAGCCGAAGCCCTTTCTTTAAAGCCCTCACAACGCGGCTTTGGACTGGCGAGCATGCGAGAACGGGCTGAGCTGTCAGGTGCCGAATTCGAAATAAAATCCGCTGCAGGAGAAGGGACCTCAATCCGGATTGTGTGGAGATTATAGGCGATTTGGGATTTGGGAATTCGGATTTGGGATTGTTCTGATTTTGAATTTGTCACTAATTTATAAGGAGGACTAACAATTGGACCAATCAGAAATGAAAAGGAGAACTAAGGAATTTGCGAAAGAAATAATCAGATTGTGTCGGAAATTACCGAATAATAGAGAAGGCAGACTCATCGGTGATCAAATATTTCGGTCTGGAACTTCAACTGCTGCGAATTATAGGTCTGCATGCAGAGCCAGGTCCAAAGCAGAATTCATTTCCAAGCTTTCTATTGTTGAGGAGGAGGCTGACGAAACATTATTTTGGCTGGAAGTAATAAATGAAATGAAGGTTTTTCAGTATGAAAAGTTTGATGCAATAATGAAAGAAAATGATGAAATTTTAGCGATTGTTGTAGTTTCCCTAAAAACGGCTAAACGGAGAAAATCCTAAATCGAAGCAATCTAAAATCCGACATCTAAAATCTAAAATTGTTAGTCGATGTAATTGCAAATTTCATCGACTAACAAGCCCCCTTTCGACAGCATAAACCGTCAATCCAGCGGCATTATGAAGGTCGAGCTTTTTCATCAGATTAGCTCGATGTTTTTCCACGGTTTTTAAGCTGATGCAAAGATCTTCGGCAATCTCTTTGTTCTTGAAGCCTTCGGCAATCAGCTTTAATACCTCGCGCTCGCGCTGGGATAGCTTCTGCCAGGAAGAGATGGACGAACTGCCTTCTTTACCCTCCAGATAGCCTTCGATAACTTTTTCCGATACACCGGGACTAAGATAGGACTTGCCGCTCATCACATTGTGGATTGCCATGACAAGTTCATCATGGGTGGCATCTTTGAGGACATAGCCGTCTGCACCAGCCTGAAGGGTGGTCAGAAGGTATTCCTCGGTTTTATGGACTGTTAAAGCGATGATTTTTGTATCGGGATGGCGTTTTTTGATTTCACTGATTGCATCCATCCCGCTCATTCTGGGCATGGAAAGATCCATCAGCAAAAGGTCCGGTTCCAATTTTTCGACACAGCGCACAGCCTCGCGGCCGTCTTCAGCCTCGCCGACCACTTCGAAATCAGTGTTTGTCGACAAAAGGGCTCGCAATCCTTCTCGCAAGATGGTGTGATCGTCGGCCAGAACGATGCGCAATCTGTTTTCCATCCTTTCCCCCTTGTGTTGCAGATGCTCGTATGAAACAAATCGAAAATACAGCTAAATTGGGTTAAATATACAGTGTTTACTTTATTTATCACGGCTCAATTTTTTAGTAAACAGCTCAAGAGCTGAATTCAAATGTTTAAAATATTGATCATCGACCCAAACGATCCTTTCAGGCAATCCCTAAAAAATATTCTTGTCAATCGTTTCCCGTTTATAGACATCCAGGAGGCTTCTGACGAGGCAGAGGGCCTAAACAAATTAGAGATTTTTGATCCGAACCTCATATTTTTAGAAATTCACTTGCCTGCCATAAGCGGCCTTGATCTGGCCCGCAGAATTAAATCTGATCATCCCGAGATTGTCATCGTTATTCTCTCAAGCTATGATTTGCCGGAGTATCAGACCGCTGCAGAAGAATCAGGGATTGAGCACCTGGTCCCCAAGGATCAATGGACCGGTCGGGATATGCTCGATCTGGTTCAGGTGGTATTGTCAGAGAAAGATATAGACCTTAATAATGCTTAGCGGTCAGGGGAAAACTTCCAGAAAACTCCTTATCGCCTGCCACCAAGTGCGCTCTATCCCGTTGGATAGGCGGTTTATTCTGTCCAGATACAGGTTTTACCCTATTTTTCCAATTGAAATCCGAATTTGTTCCGGCTTAACCCAAGGCAGTCTCTCCCTCTCTCCGAGCTGCAGGCTCTACGGGCTGGAAGCCAGACGGCAGGCCCTACTCTCCGATCCG
>JASFSK010000163.1:0-8616 GCA_050114455.1 Desulfobacterales bacterium
TTCGATAATCATCGATTCGATATTCGATTTTCTTCAGACTTTCTTCGCTTTCGGTAGACCAACCGAAATACCGCTGGTGCTCTTTGCCCAATTCAAAACCCAACGGGCCAAAGACGGGTCGTCTACTTGTTTAATTTAATGACCATAAACCCGGCATTTTTCCTCCAGACGAAGAGGTTGACGGCTTCATCTTCCTTTATCTTGTCCATGGCCGCCGTGTAGTCCTTGACGGATTCGATAATCCGGTGGTTGATCTCTTTGATAATATCGCCCATCTGAACCCCGGCTTCGGCACCTTTGCCGTCTGATTCAACGTCGATGACGATGACACCGGCTGTATCCCCGATACCGAATCTCTGGATAATTTCCGGTGTCAAGTCTGCCACCTTGATACCGAATTTTTCTTCTTTGCGTTCTCTGGGCATTGAACGTGACGACAATCTTTGATCATCACGCTTGGCAAGTTTGATCTGAAATGTTTTTATCTTACCGTTACGAAACACATCCACCTTGGCGGCCTCACCGACTTTAAGGTCAGCAATCATGGCAGTGAGCTGTCGGCTGGTTTCAATTTTTTTGTCGTTGACCTCCAAGATTATATCTTTGGGCTGGATGCCGGCTTCAGCGGCAGGGTCACCTTCAAAAACATCGGCAACCAGCACCCCTTTGCGGTCTTTGAGTCCGTAATACTCAGCCATCTCGGCAGTGAGATCCTGTATTGCAACCCCCAGCCATCCGCGGGTAACCTCGCCCTCGGATTTCAGCTGGCTAATGATTTTCTCGGCGAGATTGACCGGGATGGCAAATCCTATACCGGAACCGGCGGCGATAATGGCGGTATTGATGCCCACGACCTCGCCTTTCATATTAATCAGGGGGCCGCCGCTGTTTCCCGGGTTGATCGATGCATCCGTCTGAATAAAATTATCATAGGGTCCCGATCCGATGACACGTCCTTTGGCGCTGACGATTCCGGCCGTCACGGTTCGCTCCAAACCAAATGGGCTGCCGATAGCGACGACCCATTGACCGATTTTTAGTTTATCTGAATCGCCGAGTTTTATTACCGGAAGATCTTTTCCCGTTTTGATTTTCAGCAATGCCAAATCTGTGTTTGCATCCCGACCGACCACTTCGGCATCATACTCATCATCACCCCCCAGCTTGACTTTGATTTGGTCGGCATCCTGGATCACATGGTTGTTGGTGACCACAAAACCTTCTTTGTCGATAATGAAGCCTGACCCGAGACTGGGTTGCTTAAACTCTCGTTGGGTATCATCACCAAAAAATTTTTCAAAAAAATCTTTAAAAGGATCGTCGCCGCCATGGGGATTGCGCCTGAAATTTCGAAAAACGGGCCCCCCGCCTTTGATGGTTTTAACCGTTCGGATGTTCACCACAGCCGGCCCGGCCTTTTCGGCCAATTCGCTGAAGCTTGCCGGTACCATGACGACATCCGCTGCTTTGGCATACGCAGGTGTATTAAGGTCAAAGTCGGCTACAAGCACAAAACCACCCAGTATCAATAAAGAGATGACGAAGCCTCGTACCCTGTTTTTTTTCTTTTTTATTCCCATCGCAGCCATTGTAAAATAACTCCTTTCGTTCTGTTAATGAATCTTAGCCGGTGGACTTTATCGTACCGGCCCACATGGTAGATTACTCTATAAGAAACTAAATTTATTCTAAAATAACACCTTGACAAGGTAAAAATCATACATAATATTCTTAAAAAAATTTTGGATCCGAGTTGCTTACTCCGATTACGTATATAATAATTCTATTTTTCAATATTGCCACATCCAACTTCAATTTCTTGAAAATTTCAGATAGGAGAAGGGTATGATCGAGGTCAAAAATTTGACAAAATATTATAGTGACTTATGTGCAGTTGATCAGATCAGCCTGGACATCCAGCAAGGGGAAATCCTTGGGCTTTTGGGGCCTAACGGCGCCGGAAAGACCACCACGATGCGCATGCTCACCGGCTTTTTACAACCGTCGTCTGGCAGCATTCAGGTCAAAAATTACAGCATCGATCAACACCCTCTTGAAATCAAAAAAATTCTTGGATACCTTCCGGAATCCGCCCCCTTATACCATGATATGCTGGTTTTTGATTATCTAAATTATGTTGCCGACATTCGGGAGATTGACAATAGCTTGAAATTAAAACGAATTCGAAAATTGGGCGATCTTTGCGGCATCAACGAAGTGATGCATCAACCCATCGACGTTCTTTCAAAAGGCTACAAACAGCGGGTAGGATTGGCCCACGCCATGATGAATGATCCGGAGGTACTGGTCCTGGACGAGCCGACATCGGGACTGGATCCCAACCAGATCGTTGAAATTCGTCAAATTATCAAACAGATCGGCAAAGAAAAGACCATCATCCTTTCAACTCATATTCTCAGCGAAGCCGAAGCCACTTGTGACCGGGTGGTGATCATCAATCGCGGAAAAATCGTCGCAGACGGTAGTACGGAAAGCCTGAAGGAATCTGCAGTGGATAAAAAAGATATTTACATTTCCCTGCAAAATACAGACTTCAAATCCGTTGATTCCGCCCTGTCAGTCATTGACGGAATTACGAGTGTCACACGGCTTGACGAATCCGCCAAGCAGTTGGATGTTCGGCTAAACTGCCAGTCGGCCGCGGATCCTCGTGCGGCGATCTATGATGCAATCAAACAAACAAATTGGGTATTGCTGGATTTTCACCAGGAAACCCAAACCCTTGAAATTATTTTCCGCGAACTTACCAGGGAGAGTGCATAATGCGACAGGCCATCACCATTTTTCAAAAAGAATTCAGATCTTATTTTGTTTCTCCCATTGCCTACATCGTCATATCGATTTTTCTACTGGTAACCGGCTGGTTCTTTTTCGCAACCTTCTTTCTATTCGAACAGGCCAGTTTAAGAAATTTCTTTACCCTGCTGCCGGTGATTTTCTCGTTTATCATCCCGGCCATCACCATGCGTCTGGTGTCCGAAGAACTGAACATTGGCTCCTATGAAATTCTGCTGACCATGCCGGTTACCTTTAATGATGTTATTTTTGGGAAATTTTTGGCGGCGATAGCCTTTGTGGCCGCCATGCTGATCCCGACTTTTGCCTATCCATTCACAGTGACGCTGCTCGGTCAGCTTGATTGGGGCCCGGTTGTCGGCGGGTACATCGGCGCTATCCTACTAGGAGCTGCCTTCTCCGCAATAGGGCTTTTCGCGTCCGCCATGACACGCAATCAGATCATAGCATTTATCACGGCCATGGCGATCTGCTTTGTCTTAACTCTGATCGATAAAATGCTTTTTTTTCTGCCCCGGTCCCTGTTGGGGATTTTGGCATATCTCGGAGCGGATTTCCATTTTCAAAATATTTCAAAGGGAATTATTGATTCCCGAGACGTTGTTTATTTTTTAAGTGTCTGTTTTCTTGGTCTATACGGCGCCCATTTGGCACTGCGGGAGAAGCATTAGCGGGGGTTGATCCCAAAAAATGCCAAATTAAGCTACTCTGGGAAAATCCAATTTTACCAATTAGCATTAAGTGTCTAACATCTCAAAAATTACGCCTGAGGGGAAATCTACTATGGCAAGTAAGAAAAAATCGGGCAAATACCTAAAATTCATCATTTATCTGGTTGTTATCGTTCTGATTAATCTAGCCGGCATTACTTTGTTTTTTAGAATGGATCTGACAAAAAATAAAATTTATTCGATCTCGGATGCCAGCAAAAAGGTGGTGGAGACCTTATCTGAGCCTTTGACCATCAATGTCTTTTTTACCAAAGATCTTCCTTCTCCGCACAATAACACCGAGCGCTACCTGCATGACCTCTTGGCGGAGTATAGCATTCATGCCAATAAATTTTTCAATTATCGATTTTATGATGTCAGCCCGGAGGAGGGAGAAGTCACGGATGAAACCAAGGAAAATCAGGAGCTCGCCAGCAATTACGGGATTCATCCCATCCAGATACAAGCCATCGACAAAGACGAGGTCAAATTTCAAAAAGCCTATATGGGACTGGTCTTAATTCATGGTGATCTGATCGAGAGGATTCCGACAATCACGACCACCGAGGGCCTGGAATACAAGCTGACCACTGCTATTCAGAAGATGAACAATAAAATCAGCGCCCTCCTGAGTCTTCCCGAAAAAATCCAAATCAAGTTATTTCTGTCCTCTTCCCTGGAATCTGTTGGACCGCACATGGGCATCGACAGCCTCGCACGCATTCCCGACGAGATGAAAGCGATGGTCGAGCAGTTGAACCACAAAAATTATGGCAAACTGGAATATGAATTTTTAAATCCCATCGAAGACCAAGCGATACAAGCACTTGCACAAAAATACAACATCATGACCCTTTCATGGCCGGCGCTTTCCGATGGCAAAATTCCACCAGGCAAGGGGGCTATAGGACTCGTCATGGAGTATGGCGAAAAATCACTGACTGTACCGCTGATGCAGGTCATTCGACTGCCGATTATAGGAACCCAGTATCAACTCAGTGATATGGCGGAAATGAAGGAAACCATTGATGGCAACATCGAGCGGCTCGTAGACATCAATGAAGATATCGGTTATCTTGCCGACTTTGGGACATTAAGTCTGACCGGAGCGCCCCCAAACCCGCTTCAGCGCCAGGGTCAGGATTCGGCGACGAATTTCCGCAACATGGTTTCAAAAACATACACGGTTAAACCTATAAATCTCAAAGAGCAGCCCATACCTGATAATTTGAACAGCCTGATCATTGCACGCCCTACGGAAAAATTTTCCGATTATGAGCTGTATCAGATAGATCAGTTTCTGATGCAGGGCAAAAGCCTGGCCCTCGTCCTCGACCGTTTCAATGAGGTCTCGCCGGGCGGACAACAGTCAATGAATCCCGGGCAGCCGCCCATATTCCTGCCTCTGGATACCGGGTTGGAGAAATTGCTGGCCCACTACGGCATCCGTATCCAACAATCCCTGGTTTTGGATGAAAACTGCTTTCGCCAGCAAATGCCGGCCCAATTCGGCGGCGGAGACCAGCCGATATACTATGCGCCGCTGATCAAAAATCGCTTCATCAATAAAGATCTGGATTTCATGGAAAATATCAAAATGTTGGTGGCGTTGAAAATATCTCCGCTGGAGTTGGATGCTGAAATCATCAAACAACACTCGTTGAACGCTTATAGACTTATCTCTTCATCGGAAAAGTCCTGGCAGATGCGCGACCGTATTAATTTAAATCCCATGTTCATCAAGCCGCCGCCCTCAACAGACGATATGCAAAGCTACCCCTTGGCATATCTCATCGAAGGAGAATTTCCCAGTTATTTTGCCGGCAAACAATTGCCGGAAAAAGAGGTCGAGACGAAAGAATCGGATGACGACGATAAAAAAGCTGATGAAAGGCCCGTTGAGAAAACATCAGAAATCGATTTGTCGAAGATTGAACGCAGCGGGCAGTTCCTTGCCAAGGGCAAACCCGGCAAGATTTTTATCATGGCCTCCGCCGATATGCTGAAAAACAATGTGCTGGATGCCGACGGCCAGGGAGCTAATTCAGTATTTATCATGAATGTGATCGACTATCTGAACGGTCGGGAGGATATCGCGGTCATGCGCGGTAAAGAGCAGCGTTTTAACCCGCTGGATGATACCCAGGCCGGCACCAAAACATTCGTTAAAGCATTTAATATCGCCGGTCTACCGATACTGGTGGTTGTTTTCGGCCTGGGAGTCTGGTTTCGGCGGCACTCCCGAAAAAAACATATCCAGATGATGTTTGGAAAATAGGTTGAACCGCCCGGCCTAGCAAGAAGTAAATTGAGATAGAAGAATTGTGTAAAAAATAATTCGCAACAGGGAAGTTAGGGATAAGGGATGAAGATAAAAAAAGAATATTTGATACTGGCCATTGTTATCGTCGCCTTGTCGGTATATCTGGTCATGCGCCGCGGCGACCGGACCCTATATGAACTGCCGGAAATGCCAAAGTTATCTCAAAAAGACATTACCAGACTGGAAATTACCAGAGGCCAAACCGTTATAGATCTCAACAAAAAAGACGACAATTGGTATATCGCTCCCAAAGAGTACCCGGCCAATACTGACCTGGTCAAAGGCATGTTGGAGGGCATTGAAAAGCTTACCTTGACGGCGCTGGTTTCGGAATCCAAAACGTATAATCTATACGATCTCACAGATGATACCAGGATAAACGTCAAGGCCTGGCAAGGTGACAATCTGAAACGGGATATTGATGTCGGCAAAACCGCCTCATCCTTTCGCCACACTTTCGTGAAACCTGCAGGCAATGACCGTGTCTATCATGCCCGAGGAAATCTCAGAAATACGTTTGAAACCACTGTAGAGGATCTCAGGGATAAAAAGGTGTTGACGTTTGCACCTGCCGACATCCAGGAAATTCAGATTATCAAAGAAAATCAATCCCTCAAGTTGGTTCGGGCCCAACAACCCGCCACGGATGAGTCCACGGATGCCGACAAAAAAGAAAGCAACCAACCGCCTAAAAAATCACCCGTTTGGCAAACTCCGGATGGTCAGAGCGGTGATGAAGCGGACGTCAATCAAATTCTCAACAAGCTTTCCAATTTGAGATGTGAAACATTTATTGAAGACCGGGAAAAGGAAGAATTCACTTCTCCATCGATCACGATTGAACTCAAGGGACCGCAGCAATACAACCTTTCAATATTTGACAAGCCCGAGGGGGAAGACAGCCAGCATCCGGCAACGTCTTCGGCAAGCAAGTATGCCTTCCTGTTGAGAGATACCGATTCGGAAAGCATAATGAAAAGCGTGTCAAGCATTCTGAAAGAACCGGAAAAAGAGGAAGAAACAGCCGAAGCGGACAAGCCACAATCCGAATCGGCCAAAGAGTAGAGCATTTTTCAGAATATCGTTCCGCTATCGTCAGTTTGGTAATGCTACCTTAAATAGTAATAACACCCCAGCTGGTATATCCCAAACGCTCTAATGAAAGGAGTTTCCAATGCCATTGATTACGATATCAGAAAACTTAGGCAGTGGTGGATTGTCCATTGCCCGACAAGTAGCCGAAAAGCTTGATGTCATTCTGTACGATGATGACCGGCTTCAAAAAGAAGCTGTTGAACTGGGCATTCGAGCTGAGGACATAAAAATTGGTCTGGATGAAAAAGCGCCCGGATTATTTGATCAAATTCTGGGCAAAAGACCGGATATCTATATGGATTTTATGGAGGCCCTCGTTTACGAAGTCTCCCGGCGCGGCGACGGGATTGTTATCGGTCATTGCAGCCAGATGCTTCTGCGGGATTTCGGTTGCGCGCTGCATGTCCGCATCCACAGCCCCTTGGCGGCTCGCATTCAAAATCTAACCAAGCACCAGGGCGTCAGCTCGGAAACTGCCGAAAAATTGATTCGCAAAAGCGATCATGAGCGTAGCGGATTTTTTAAATTTAATTTTCACATGGATTTGAACGATTCTTCTCTTTATGATCTGATCATCAATACCGATAAGATCGGCGAGAATACCGCCGTCCGATTTATCGTAGATTTGGCTGCATCCGAGGAAATCAAGGCCTGCAGTTTGACGGCCCTCGAGACCATGGAACGTCTGGCTTTGGGCAAGAAAGTTCATGCCGAGCTATTGAAGAGCGACATTGATTTAAAATTTCTCCACATCGATGTTCCGGAACCCGGTATTGCCAAGATTTCCGGAATGGTTCTGACAACGGATGATCAAGCCCGCATCAAAGAAATCGTGGAAAGTGTTGCGGGCGTATCTTCTGTTCAGTCAAATGTCGTTCTTATGCCGACCGGGTATTCGTAAACTTAGAATTATAATAGGCCTAGAATCGGGGCCGCCCGGGCCCCGATATGATCCGGTGGCTAATCTTTATACTTCTCGATATCGGCCAGAATCCATTTTTCGATGGCCTCGGTGCCATGAATCAGACTGTCCAGTTCACCCATGTCATCAGGCTTGATTTTGTAAATCCATCCGGCACCATAGCAATCTTCATTGATGACGTTCGTATTGGTTTCCAGCTCTTCATTGCTTTCAACCAGTTCACCGTTGACCGGTGCGTAGACTTTTCCCAACCACTTGCCGGACTCCACCTTGGCGAATTTTTTTCCCTTTTTCAATTTCTTGCCTTCAAACGGCAGTTGAATGTAAACAATCTCCCCGGCCATCTTTTGAGCGAAATCGTCCATCCCCATCACCAAAAGATCGCCTTCCACCCGCACCCAATAATGATTTTCCTCATAGTGCAAATCTTCGGGCATGTTGTAACCCTGAATTTCCATCGTCAATTCTCCTTGACCATCGATTCAATTTTTTTTTACTATACAGTTTTTATGGCTCACTGCTCCTGCAATCAAATCACGCGTAATATGAAATTAATGTGTAGGTTGCGGCAAATATATTGGCAAAAATTAAATATATCTAAAAATCATACTCACAAATATCTGTCAAGCTCAATTTGGTTTAAAAATCTTTGTAAAAATCTCTAAGAAACAGGAAATAAGCATGTATTCCCTTGCAGTTCAAAGAAGTTTCATTGCCTCACATTATCTTATCGGGGGAGACTGGGGATC
>JASFSK010000164.1:0-8592 GCA_050114455.1 Desulfobacterales bacterium
CGATGTCGGCTCATCACATCCTGGGGCTGGAGCAGGTCCCAAGGGTTTGGCTGTTCGCCAATTAAAGTGGTACGTGAGCTGGGTTTAAAACGTCGTGAGACAGTTTGGTCCCTATCTTTCGTGGGCGTAGGATATTTGAGGGGAGCTGTCCCTAGTACGAGAGGACCGGGATGGACGAACCAATGGTGATCCAGTTGTCGCGCCAGCGGCATCGCTGGGTAGCTAAGTTCGGAAAGGATAACCGCTGAAAGCATCTAAGCGGGAAACCAACCCTAAGATTAGATATCCCTTCCGCATGGAAACATGCAGAACTGAAGACCCCTTGTAGACCACAAGGTTGATAGGCCGGGTGTGTAAGTACGGCAACGTATTTAGCTAACCGGTACTAATTGGTCGTGAGGCTTGGCCGCAAAATAATTCACATGATCACCTTGATTGTAATTGTTTCGTGTCGAATACAAACTGGAAACAGTGTTTGGTGCTTAGTATCTGGTGTTTGGTTCTATGTAACTGAGACTTGTTAGATCAACTTAACACAAAACACAAAAATCCAAACACAAAATACCATTTTTCGGCGGCAATAGCGAAGAGGCAACACCCGTTCCCATCCCGAACACGGAAGTTAAGCTCTTCAGCGCCGATGGTACTGCATGGGCAGCTGTGTGGGAGAGTAGGACGCCGCCGATTTTTTCTAAACCCGGAATCATATTCTGATTTCGGGTTTTTTTTATCTTTACTTACTGGTTTGTCTGGCAAGCGTTTTTTTTTGAACACAGGTGTATATGCTGATGAAAAAGAGGCTTCCAGCTAACCACAACCACACCCGCAGTCACAGCCTGCTCCTCCGTGGGCCGTCATTTCGGCCATGGCCTGGATGATCTCTCTACTATTAGCAGCTGTAATGCCCTCGATGGTTGCTTTCAGGTAGACCTCATCGCAGTTATCAACCAAATTAATAATAGAGGGGGTGAGGTGCCCAAAAAAGCTGAAGCAGTCGTTTTTTTTCAAGAGAAATTCAACGCGATCGCCTTCAGCCTTATCCGCCAGTTTATATTCAAAAGGTGTCATGCCCTCCAGACCCAGCCCAAAGATGAATTTAAATTTAAAACGATTTGGACCGATCTCCAATGCGGCTTGGGATGTTCCAGCCTCACAGCAAAGCGTAATCATTTTTAAATTTTCTACTTTGTTCATTATCGCCTCTCCATTTCTATTTTTCAGCCACCACCCAGGCGGTGTAACGGCCGTCATGATCAATTTTTGTGGAACAACCATTCGACTCTACTATCTCACGGATTTTTTGCGGCGTATGGAAATGACTGCGCATCAGAAACATTTTTTCAGCTAAAGCCAAAAGCTTTACTCCTTTGTGGGTAAGATCCGGCTCTTCGATGACCAGACGACCACCGGGTTTTAGTACACGCAGTAAATCTGCGATCGCCTGACGTTGATCGCAGAAGTGGTGCAGGGCGTCGACTACCAAAACCCGGTCAAACCGTTCATCGGCAAATGGCAGCTTTTCGACATGCGCCCTCACCGGGCAGACCATTTTTTCCAGTGCTTGTTTCAGCATGAGATGGGATAAATCGGTGACGACAATATGGCCGGTCAAGTCGATTAGATTCGAAGAGACTCGACCAGTGCCGCCGCCACCATCCAGCAGCCAGCCATCTGTCGGTAATTTCAACAGTTGCCGCAGGCGTTCGGTATCCGGCGCACCAATCAACCGATCGTAAATAGAGGCAATCAGATCAAAATGATCAAGCATAGGGGTAAAGCGCCTGTCCGCCAGTGGTTCGAGTAAGTTGGATTTTTTTGACTGTTCTGTGGTGCAAAGGGTATTCTTTTTGATTTTAAAATATTGATCTAGTGGGAAATATACGATATTCTATTTAAATCTGCAACGGTACGACGAATTTTCCCGGTTTTAAATTAAACTGTATCAATATTTGTTTTAAACATCAGATAATTCAAATTATGGGATGGGGATAGGATGAAAATTATTGTTGTAGGAACCGGATATGTTGGTCTCGTTCATGCTGCAGTATGCTCCGAGTACGGCCACGATGTTTTCGCACACGACATAGACAAGGACAAAATTGAAGATTTTTCCAGCGGCTCACCCGAACATATTGAAAAATACGTCAATGAGCCCGGTCTGGTCAATATCATCCGAGAAACTCTGGGAAAATCCCTGCGGTTTTCACATGATTTGGAGGCCATCATTGAAGGGACAGATGCAATATTCATGTGTTTGCCAACGCCCTCGAATATAGACGGATCTACCAATCTTACCTTTTATGATGCGGCCGCCGAATTTATCGCTGAAGTCCTTTCAAAAAGAAAAGACATGCGCCGGGTCGTGCTTGTGAATAAAAGCACGGTACCCATTGGAACGGCACGTCATTTGGAAGAAATCATGAAATCCCACGGCGTCGAAAATTTTGGCGTTGCATCCAATCCCGAATTTCTAGCGGAAGGAACTGCAGTGGTGGATGCGCGCCGGCCCCATCGCGTCGTCGTGGGCTGCGACAGCGCCGAAGATTTTAACATTCTGCGTCGGGTTTACTCTCAGTTTGTCCATCATGTCCGCATTAAATATATTGAAACCACCCCGGAAACCGCTGAGGCCATCAAGTACGTGGCCAATACCGTTTTGTTGACCTACATTTCCTTTTGGAACGGCGTGGGGGCAAAAATTGGAGAGAGGATGCCAAATGTGAATATCGATGACCTGCGGTTGGGTGTTACTTCAGACAACCGCATCAGCACCTGGGGCTCGTTTGTGAGCAATGGTGCGGGCGGAAGCTGTTTCGGCAAAGATATCGCTTCTTTAATTTACCAGCTGCGTCGTGTAAACGTGAGCACCAAGATGTTAGAAGCCTCTTTCGAAGTCAATGAGTATCAAAAAGTTTACCTCATCGACCGGGCGATCACTGAAGCCGGATTCAAGTTCAACAATAAAACTGTGGCTGTTTTGGGATTGGCATTTAAAAAGCATACCAGCGACATGCGAGACGCATCTTCGATTAAAGTTATTGAATCCCTCCTTGGAAAGGGTGTAGCGGCGATCCACGCCTATGATCCTTTGGCAAATGAATCGGCCGCACGGGTTTTTGATCCATCCAAAAATATCTTGTTTGAAAAGATCAGCTATTTCGATTCCGCCAGGGAGGCCATCGAAGGTTCCCATGCCCTGTTCATATCTTCGGACTGCGAGGAATTCCGAGGATTTTCCCGAACGATCGAAGACACGGTGAAGCCACCCTACCTTGTCATGGACGGCCGGCGAATGATCCCCGACCACAATGAACTGGTTGCCAAAAGTATTACTTACCTTGCAGTGGGTTCAAGGGTGATGACGCCGGCCTGAAGCCGACGGTCGATTGTCACTAAACAAACGTCAACATCCAGCCAGAGGGACTCAATATGAAGGGCATTTTATTGGCAGGTGGATCGGGTTCAAGACTGTATCCCCTGACCCTTGGTATCAGCAAGCAACTACTCCCGGTGTATGACAAACCCATGATTTACTATCCACTTTCCGTCCTCATGGAGTCCGGAATTCGTGAAATTCTCATTATCTCCACGCCCCATGACCTGCCCCTATTTCAGAAGATTCTTGGCGACGGATCTCACCTGGGTTTGTCGTTTTCCTATGCCGAACAACCGCGACCCGAAGGCCTTGCACAAGCATTTATCATCGGTGAATCGTTTATCGGTCGAGATACGGTTTGTCTGATTCTCGGAGATAATATTTTCTATGGCCCGGGCCTTTCCCAAACACTACAGCGTACCGTCCAAATTACACAGGGAGGGCTGATTTTCGGATATCTGGTGCGGGATCCGGAACGGTATGGTGTGGTTGAATTCGATTCAGACGGCCGGGTGACGGCGATCGTCGAAAAACCCGAACACCCAAGGTCCCAGTACGCCGTGCCGGGTCTCTATTTTTATGATAATGAGGTTGTCGATATCGCCAAGGGTCTCAAGCCTTCCGACCGGGGCGAGCTGGAGATCACCGATATCAATATGGCCTATTTAAAGCGCCAGGACCTCAGGGTAGAGCTATTGGGAAAAGGATTTGCCTGGCTCGATACCGGAACGCACGAAGCACTTCAGCAGGCGGCCAGCTATGTACAGGCAATTCAGGAAAGGCAGGGGTTGAAAATTTCATGCATCGAGGAGATCGCCTTCCGTCTGGGTTATATCGGCAAGGATCAACTCAGAAAATTGGCTGGAGAATTCATGAAAAACGACTACGGACATTATCTGATGGAATTGGCCGATGAGCCCGAAGGTGGTCTGAACTTTTCGAGTTGATTGCCTGATTTGAATGCTTCGGCAGTTCTATGAAAAATATCACACCGGATGAGTAGAATATTTCCTCCGACTTGCCAAATTTTGAAACTCCCAATCTATGCACTGTCGCGCATTTCCTTGATTGATAATTCAGGGTAGACCAACAATCGTTTGACAATCCGGAAATGTTGTGTAAACTGATAAGCTGGATTCAGTCTGAATCGATCTTTCAGAAAAAAATCGTTTCAAATTTTCATATTATGCCTTTGCACAAGGTGGCAGTTTCTTACTCAGTTTAAAGGCACCTCGTATGACCAAATCATATCCTATTGTTGTGAGTTTATGTGCTCTTATAATGTTGGCGGCCTGCGCCACCAAACCCGTTACCGGTCCGGATTCTTCGGCGGATGAGACCAGAGACGAACTTTTTTCGAGGGCCGAAGAATTGTTTGATGCGCGCAGCTATGACGAAGCCGCCGTATTATACAATGAATACTTTGATCGGTATAAGGAGCAACCGCAGGCGGCGGCCGCTTTGATGAAAATCGGAATTATCCATGCTTTGTCCGGGGAATATGAAACGGCCCGTGCTCGTTTCAGGAGCATCGTATCGGAGTATCCTTCAAGTCAGTATGTTCCGGATGCCATGGTTGAAGAATTGTTTACTTATTTCAGTGAGGGGCGCTATCAGGAAGTTATCGATCTTGTGCCCGAACTTTTGCAACGCCTTGAATCAAGACCGCACATTTTCAAGATATACACACTTGTCGGAGATGCATATATGGCCATGGGCTCTCCCGTCGATGCGATCGACTATTATGCACGCGCCCGAGAAATTGCGATTGCAGCCGAGCAGGAGACTGTCATCGCAAAAATAGAAGAAACCATTGCCCGAATGGATTCGGCAGATGTCGCTATCCTTGTTAATCATCCCGATGAAAGTCTGCCGTTGGATTATCTCATGTTTCAATTGGGCTTGAATTATGCGATGGAAGAAAAATATGATGATGCCTTGACCATTTTAGCCCAATTTCTTGATCGATATCCGGTTCACAATCATCGCAATTTGGTCGAAAGCCTGATCGAGGACATTCAAAAAAATGCGGTTTTTAACCGCTATACCATTGGTTGTTTACTGCCGCTCAGCGGTCCCTACGAAGTTTTCGGTCATCGGGCGTTGAAGGGTATAGAACTCGCTTTGGCCCAATTCAGTTCTCAAAGCGACGCGCCGCCCATCAATATCATTGTCAAGGATACCGGTGCCGATCCGGACACTACTATGATGGCACTTGAAGAGCTCTACGACGCCCAGGTGGCTGCTATTCTCGGTCCCATTGTTACTTCGGAAATCGCCGGCCGCGAAGCCCAGGAAATGGGAATCCCCATCATAACGTTTACCCAGAAAGACAATATTCCGCAAATCGGCGATAAAGTTTTCCGAAATTTTATTACCCCCGAAATGCAGGTGCAAGCAATTGCTTCATTCACCATACATTCATTGGGGTTAAGCCGTTTTGCCATTCTTTACCCGGATGAAACCTACGGTCTGACTTACATGAATCTTTTTTGGGACAAGCTTTTGGAATTGGGCGGAACGGTCGTGGGAGTTCAAGCATACAAGCCCACTCAAACCGATTTTATCGATCCCATTAAAAAACTCGTTGGAATGTATTATGAAATCCCGGAAGATTTAAGGCCTGAAGCGGATCCGGACATGCTATCCGACGACGACCTTGGATCGGAATCACCTGATGATCCAACCAGGGTCGACGATGAAGAAGAGATCTTGGATCAAGAGGAAGAGGAACCGGAGCCCATTATTGATTTTGATGCTGTCTTTATACCGGACTCACCCGGCAAAGTGGGCCAGATTGTTCCTCAGTTGGCCTATTTTGATATTAAAGACGTCTATCTACTTGGTACCAATTTATGGCACTCTGATTCACTGATAAAAATAGCGAGCGAATACGTGCAAGGCGCTGTAATGCCGGATGGATTTTTTGCCCAGAGCAATTCCAGGAGGGTCCGCGAGTTTGTTGAGATATTTGAGGACACTTTTCAGGAAACCCCGGATTTCGTTTCGGCGGTTGTCTATGACTCAGCCATGATCCTTTTTGATGTGGTCAGTCGTTCCCACATCCGATACCGGACTGAAATAAGAGACGAGCTGTTCAATCTGGAAAATTTTCCAGGGGTAACCGGGTTGACCCGATTTGATGAGAACGGGGATGTGCTAAAGAGCATGCACCTATTGAGGATAAAGGGCCGAAGATTTGTGGAATTGGAGTAGAAATTACCCGGTCATCTGTCATACAGTTATTATTCTAAGCTTTAATCAACCCAAGGTGGTTACTGATTTGAACATAATGGTCCACTGACCCCGCATCACTTGTTTTTCAGGGAATTCTGACCGGTGGCCTCCAAGGCGCTGCGCCATAGACTGCCCCCCGGATTCACTTTTTTCCTCTTTTCCGCGATTAATTTCATGGGTACATGGACAAACTGATTGTTCCAGTTGCCGATCAACATGTCCGTCCTACCGCTCATACCAGCATGAACACTGTTGCGGCCCAAAAAATTGCAGAACACACGATCGTTGGCATTGGCCGGAAGACTCCGTATCATGTAGCTCGGGTCGATATATTTTATGGAGACGTCTATGCCTTTTTCCATGAAGTGATTTCCGATGGCCTCTTTGAGGTAGATCCCGATATCTTTGAGTTTGATGTTGCCGGAAGCATCCCGTTCGTTTCTTTGGTCTTCGAAGTATTTTTGGCCTGCGCCTTCGGCCACCACAATTACGGCATGCTTTCTGCTGGCCAAACGTTTTTCCAGAGCATTCAATAACCCATTGGGCCCTTCCAAGTCGAAATCGACCTCCGGAATGAGTACAAAGTTGACATCTTGTTGGGCCAGAACCGCGGTGGCGGCTATGAACCCTGAATGCCGGCCCATCAGCTTTATCAGGCCAATACCGTTGGGGTAACCTTCAGCTTCATTGCTGGCACTGATGATCGCCCGGGTTGCAACATCGACCGCCGTATCAAAACCAAACGAACGGGAGACCATATATATGTCGTTGTCAATGGTTTTGGGAACTCCGACAATGGCGATTTTCAATTTCCTGTCGGCAATTCTATCCGCAATCCGACCAGCGGCCGTCAGGGTGCCGTCGCCTCCGATCATAAAAAGCAGACGAATGTTCATTCGTTCCAGGCTGTCAACGATTTCATCGATATCCTGGGGACCTCTGCTGGAGCCGAGCACCGTTCCCCCCCGGTCATGAATGTTGACAACAGATTCACACGTCAAATCGATCAGGTCATGACCATATTCGGCAATAAATCCCTGCAGGCCGTAGCGAATCCCGAAAATATTGCTGACCCCATAGCCGTAGTGCAATTCCAGCACGATTGATCTGATAATGTCATTCAGCCCGGGGCACAATCCGCCGCAAGTCACCAGCGCGCACTTTAATTTGCTTGGGTCAAAAAAGATTTGCCTTCGGGGACCTGCCAATTCAAAACTTGGCAGAGGTTTCTCTTTTCGGATCAACTGTGTGACACGATTGGCATCCACTTCGATGAGGACTTGACTATCGTCTGAAACAAAACGAACATCTTCAGTGCCATCGATTCTTTTCAGAACCGGTGACGGCACCTTTGCTTCCCCCAGAGTGGATATTTTTGTCATAAGTATTTCGGTGTCCATAACAGCCCCTATTAATTGTATCCTCTTGGTTGATGATTGAATAAATGCACCTCCGGGTCGGCCGGATTAAGTGCCGTTGAATTTGAACTCACCTTTGCCCAATATATCGTGGAGGTGCAAAATTGACTGAACCTTCCCGACGGCATCAGTGACGGGAATCACCGTAATTTGATATCGTTCCATCATGTTTAAGGCTTCATAGACGGGAGATTCCGCTTCCAGGGTTCTTGGACTTTTAGTCATGATGTCTTCTACGGAAAGTTTGGAAATGTTTTGGCCGGATGCCACCATGCGCCGGATATCTCCATCGGTAATGATACCGCTCAGATCATTTTGAGGGCTCAATACGACGGTGGTACCCAAGCCACCACGCTCAATCTCCTTAACGGCTTCCATTACCGATGTCCCATCGGCTACCCGGGGAAGGGATTTGTCGGGGGGGATAAGATCTAAAATTTTGCAGGAGAGCCTCTGGCCAAGATCGCCGCCAGGATGAAACATTTTGAAATCACTTGACTTAAAATGCTTCTTTTCCAGCAGTACGACGGCAAGTGCATCTCCCATTGCCAATAGGGCGGT
>JASFSK010000165.1:0-8590 GCA_050114455.1 Desulfobacterales bacterium
GTGGGTTTCATCAAAAGTTGAATTGATCACTGATCCCGCTCAGTCGAAGCGGTGCAATGAATTGAATTGTCTGAAAAGGACAACTGTAAGATACGGCTAAAGGGTCTGGATATGCTCCCAGCGCAGGTATCGATAAAAGCCAGTAGTCTCAAAATGGCTTCGCAGATGCCCGGGGTGACGTCAAAGCCATGACATCAATTATGCCTGGATAAAAATTTACTCACGCAACGCCGCGACGACGCCACACTGATTATAAATTTCGTAGCGTCGTCGCGTCGTCGTGTGAAAATTACATGATATTAAAATAGTGGAATTTCAGAGTGATATGCGAAAGAATGACGTGGTCCTGCACAGATGCCTAAAATTATAGCAATTTTTTAACGGCTTCGATCACGGCATCATAATCAGGCTCTTCGGTTACCTCTTTGACCAGCTGGCTGTACCGAATTGTGCCTTGCTGGTCCACCACAAAAATCCCCCGGGCCAGCAGTCGCAATTCTTTGATCAGAACCCCGTAGGATTCACCAAAAGCAGCATCCCGGTGATCGGACAAGGTTTCTACCTTGTCCACTCCAGCGGCCCCGCACCATCGTTTTTGCGCAAACGGTAGATCCATGCTGATCGTTAAAATGGCAACATCATCACTGAGCTTGCTGGCCTCGTCATTGAATCTGCGGGTTTGCATATCGCAAACCGGGGTGTCGAGAGATGGTACCACGGATAGTACGCAGATCTTGCCTTTGTATGATGAAAGTTTTACCGGGTTTAGGTCATTGTCCAGTACTTCAAAATCCGGGGCAGCATCGCCTGCCGAGAGTTGAGGTCCAACCAAAGTCAATGGGTTTCCTTTCATTGTAATTGCGCCAGTGTGTTCTTGCATTTTTATTCTCCTTTCTGTCAAATTTTGATATCAAACATAAGACCAATTTACTTCAAATCAAGATTAGCAGTACTAATCATTGCTAGATTTTGGAAGCTGAAAATAGCACCCTGGTAAACGCCGGAGGTTTCAACAGGGGGGAATTATTTCCCCCGGCAATCTTGACTGTTGTCAAACCAACCATAATTTTAGGTATGTTTTGGGGAACATACTCGACAATAGTTTGAATCGAAAATAGAGGTTGGCAACTCGGATAATAAGCCTTTATCGCCTAAAGACAGGACCTCTGAGCGCCCAAATTGAATGGAGTGATGAAAATGAGTGTCAGCAGTGTGTTGAGTGCATTTTTTGTAGCTTTCGTTATCGCTTTCCGCTTGATAGTCCCGCAACTTTCGGCAGCGACGGATATTGTCGTTGACAACAAGATATACGGCGAGCTGCTCGAAAAGTACGTTAGAAATGGAAAAGTGAATTATGCCGGATTTAAAGCCGAAGAAGCAAAATTGGACCGCTATCTCAAAATCCTTGAAAATGTGAATATAGCAAAATTATCTCGCGATGAACAGTTCGCCTTTTATGTGAACACTTACAATGCCTGGACGATAAAACTTATTTTGAGCGGCTATCCCGGAATTACGTCCATCAAGGATTTGGGATCCTTACTCAAAAGTCCCTGGAAAAAAGAAATCGTTCGGATCGATGGGAAGGTGATTTCCCTGGATGATGTTGAACATAATATTCTCAGGCCGCGCTATCAAGACCCTCGGGTACATTTTGCAATAAATTGCGCCGCCAAGAGCTGCCCGCCGTTGCAAACGGAACCCTTTGAGGGCGACATCCTAGACCGACAACTGAATGAGGCCACCCGATCATTTATCAATGATCCCAAGAGTTATAAATTAGAAGAAGATAAACTGCATGTGAGCAGAATTTTTAAATGGTTTTCGGAAGATTTTAAAGATGATATTCTCGGATTTTTCCTCAAATACGCCAGCGGTGATCTAAAAAAAAATCTGGAAGCGAAAGCAGACCGGATTCAAGTGAAGTATCTTAAGTATGACTGGTCTTTAAATGGGAAGTAAAGGAAAACTTCATGCCAAAATATGATTTTGACATCGGCGTTATTGGCGGTGGTGCGGGTGGTCTGACCGTGACTGCCGGGGCTGCCCAGCTGGGGGCCAAAACACTTTTGGTCGAAAAAGAAGATAAGCTGGGCGGTGATTGCCTTCATTTCGGCTGTGTGCCAAGCAAAACGCTTTTAAAATCGGCCTACGTTTACCATTTAATGAAAAATTCTGATAAATTTGGGTTACCGCCGGTGCAGGTACCGCCGGTTGATTTTAATGCAGTTTCCAACAGAATAAAATCGGTAATCGGCACAATCCAGCACCATGATTCCAAAGAACGTTTTTGCAAACTTGGGGCACAGGTTGAATTTGGCCGACCCACGTTCACCGATGAACGCAGCATTCGATTGAACGGCGACACCTATTCCGCCAAAACCTGGGTCATAGCGACCGGTTCATCCCCCGTATTACCTCCCATCAAAGGGCTTGCCCAAACCCCCCACTTGACCAACAAAGAATTATTCTACCTGGATCATTTGCCGAATTCGATGATTATCTTGGGAGGTGGCCCTATCGGCACAGAGATGTCCCAGGCGTTTTGTCGGCTGGGAACCAGAGTTTCGGTGGTGGATATGGCACCTCAGATTCTGGTAAATGAAGACCTGGATCTGGCAGACATTGTCAAAAATGTTCTCCGTTCAGAGGGTGTCAAATTCTATCTCAGTTCTGCAATCGAGGAAGTCAAGGATCTGGGCAAACAAAAAGAAGTTACAATCAAAACCAGCCAGGGCAGCTTGATCAGCCTGAAGGCGGACACCATTTTAGCCGCCCTCGGAAGGGGCGCCAACAGCAGTGGTCTCGGGCTGGAAGACATCGGGATAAAATTCAGCCGCCAAGGAATAGATGTGGACAATCGCCTCAGGACAAATCTCAAACACATTTATGCGGTTGGTGACGTAAACGGCGGCTATCAGTTTACCCATGCTGCCGGTTATGAAGGCGGCATTGTGGTTAGCAATGCCATCTTTCATCTACCTCGCAAGGCGGACCATACTTTCTTGCCCTGGTGCACGTATACAGATCCGCCTCTGGGCAGTATTGGAATGAATGAAAAACGTGCTGGAGAAGCAGGCATTGATTATAAAGTCTGGACGGAAGAATTCAAGGATAACGATCGCAGTCTGGCCGAAGGCGAGACGGTCGGCAAGATTAAGATGATCTTAGACAATAAGGAAAAGCCGATTGGTATTCAGATCTTGGGGCCCCATGCAGAAGATTTGCTCAATGAGTGGGTGGCCATTCTAAACGGGAAGGTGAAACTTTCTACACTTGCAGCAGCAATACACCCCTATCCGACCATCGGCGAGATCAATAAAAAAGTTGCCGGCTCCTATTTCTCATCCAAAATATTTTCGGAAAAAGTACAAAAAGGCTTAAAACTCTTTTTCAATTTAAAGGGTAGAGCTTGCGCGGAGGAAACCTGCAGCGAATAACCGCTTGAAATTGATTAAACGTTGACGGCAAATTCATAGGATTGGACCTTGGTTTTCTTGACATCTGCTGGCTTGCCTTCTAACTCAATTCTATGGCATCTGTCTTCTGTAGTTTGCCGAACGGGTTCTAACACAAGGAATTACGTATGCAAACCAATGACGATTACCGCAGTACAAATACCAACATTCTGGCATCGGTAAGCACCCCAAGCCATACAATCGATTCAGAAGAGTGCCTTACTCCCCAGCAAATCGATCCCTGCATTATTGTAATCTTTGGTGCTACCGGTGATTTAACAGCTCGCAAACTGATTCCGGCATTATTCAACCTCTATCTCAATGGCGGGCTGCCGAAATCCTTTCAAATTGTAGGCTGCGGTCGCACGGAGTTGGATAGCGTCGACTTTCGAAGCAAAATGGAAGCTGCCCTTGAAGCATCCGGAAAACGGGATCCGCATATGTGGCGAAAGTTTGCGGCAGCCCTGCACTATCACGTCATCGATTACGATAACCCCGACAGCTATGCTGCATTACGCGAGACCTTAAAAACCCTTGATAGTGGTAACAATACCCTTGGAAACCGAATTTTTTATGTTGCCCTGCCGCCGAAACTTTACAAGACGGTGGCGCAGATGATCGGCCGGGCGGGTATGAGCGCCGAGAATACAGCTGGTATCGGCTGGTCGCGTATCGTTGTCGAAAAGCCCTTCGGCACCAATCTGGAGACAGCCGTTGATTTGGATCGCAGCCTGCATGAATATTTCGCAGAACACCAGATTTTCAGAATCGATCATTATTTGGCCAAAGAAACCGTTCAAAATGTCCTGATATTTCGGTTTGCCAATGCGCTGTTTGAGCCTATCTGGAACCGCAGGTACATTGACCATGTGGTTATTACCGCCACAGAAACGCTTGGCGTGGAGCATCGTGCCGGCTACTACGAGCACTCCGGGGTTCTCAGAGACATGTTCCAAAACCATATGATGCAACTGCTGGCCCTCACGGCGATGGAGCCGCCATCGCGGTTCGAAGACGACCTGGTCAGGGATGAAAAAACCAAAGTATTTCGGGCACTCAGACCCTTTCCAATCCAAAATCTCCAAAAATATCTTATTCTGGGTCAGTACAGCGCCGGCAGCATCGACGATAAGCCGGTGCCGGCATATCGGGATGAGCCTGATGTGGACCCGGACTCCAACACGCCCACTTTTGCCATGATGAAAGTGTTCCTGGATAACTGGCGCTGGCAGGGAGTTCCTTTTTACATGACCTCCGGCAAGCGCCTTAACAAAAAAATAACGGAAATTGCCATCCAATTCAAAAATGTACCCTATTCGATGTTCCGGCACATTTTAGGGGAAGGAATTCTGGCCAATCGATTAACGCTGGGAATTCATCCTGAAGAAAAGATTACGCTGTCGTTTCAAACAAAGATTCCGGGTGCCAGGGTATGCCTGCGCACGGTAACCATGGATTTTCACTACGATCAGAACGATACCGGACCCACTCTGGATGCTTATGAGAAAGTTCTGATAGACTGCATGCTGGGGGACCAAATGCTTTTCTGGAGGCAGGACAGTGTCGAGCGTTGCTGGTCCTTTTTGACCCCGATTTTGAATGAATGCGAGACATGCGACAACCGTGATCAAATACTGCATTTGTATGAATCCGGCAGCATGGGTCCTGACGCAGCCCAAAATTTACTCGCAAACAACATCATACAGGAGTGAATCAAAATGGAGAACGTCGCCGGGGACAATCCAGCAAAACGTAGAAATGCGGTGATAAAAGCCATCATATTGTTGGTCTTTATTGTGGCAGCAATCTTTTTTGTTCGATTCACTCCGCTCAAGGACTATTTGAGCGCAGAATCACTGGGTCGTTTTCTGGAGTCCGTTGGTTTCTGGGCACCCCTCATTTTCATTATTATATATGCGGTCGGTGTCTGTCTGTTTTTGCCGGGAACGCTATTGACAGGTTTGGGGGCTGCGATATTCGGGGCCTATTGGGGGTTTTTATATGTGTGGTTTGGCGCCATGGCGGGTGCCACGGCAGCTTTCTTCATCGGGCGCACTTTAGGCAGAGAATTTGCTTCCTCATTGATCGGTGACAAACTCAAAAAATATGACGATGGAATCGAGCGTAATGGCTTTGCCACGGTGCTGTATCTGCGACTGGTATATTTTCCTTTCACACCCATGAATTTTGGCATGGGCTTGACGAAGGTGCATTTTTGGGACTATTTTTTCGGCACCGGACTGGGAATCATCGTCGGAACGTTTATATTCACGTTTTTCATCGGGACACTAAAAGAGGTGTGGGCATCCGGCAACTGGGCAGAGTTGATTTCATTCAAGGTTTTTTTCTCGATTGCGTTATTCGTCTTCTCATTCTTCATTCCTAAAATTATCAAAAAATTCAAGGGAGACTAAAGGAATGTTCTCTTGATTTGTCCGGAATTTTTTACTAATCATGGTCTCTGAAGAGGTATTTTGATAGGTGATCTGTTGGAATTGGCCGGAGCCAAGGAGGAGGTCACTCAGGTATCCATCCGAGGGCCGCAAGGACGCTATGCAAAAAGGAGCAATCATGGAAATAGGTGAATTTAAGACCTCTGTCAGCGTTCAGGGAGGCGACTATCAGATTTTCGATATCAATAAGCTGCAAGAAAAGGGTATCGCGGAGATCAACAGACTGCCGTTTTCGATCAAAATATTGGTTGAAAACCTGCTGCGTAAACTGGACGGCAGGATCGTTCGACAAGAAGATTTGCTCAGCATCGCCCGCTGGCAAAAACGGTATGATGCACCGGTTGAAATTCCGTATCATCCCGCCCGTGTGTTGATGCAGGATTTTACCGGGGTGCCGGCGGTGGTTGACCTTGCGGCCATGCGGGATGCAGTCAAGGATTTGGGGGGAAATCCGGCCAAAATCAATCCCCTGGTGCCGGTGGATCTGATCGTCGATCATTCCATTCAGGTCGATTATTTTAATGCCCCGGATGCCCTGACCAAAAATGTTGCCAAGGAATATGAGAGAAACGCGGAAAGATATGCACTGCTCAAATGGGCCCAGAAAAGTTTTGACAGTTTTAACGTCGTTCCCCCCAATTCCGGGATTTGTCACCAGGTCAACCTCGAATACCTGGGAAAGATAGTGATTGCAGAAAACAATGGCGGCGCGGCAACGGCCTACCCGGATACTTTGGTCGGCACCGATTCGCACACCACCATGATAAACGGCATCGGTGTCATGGGTTGGGGCGTCGGCGGCATTGAAGCCGAGGCCGTCATGCTGGGTCAGCCCTATTACATGTCGATACCCGAAGTGGTCGGCGTTCGGCTGGTCGGCGAATTACAGGAAGGTGTGACTGCCACGGATCTGGTGTTGACCGTCACCGAAATGCTTAGAAACCACGGTGTCGTAGAAAAATTTGTCGAATTTTTCGGTTCCGGTATGAAAAAATTGACGGTGCCGGATCGGGCCACCATCTCTAACATGAGTCCGGAATATGGCGCAACCATGGGATTTTTCCCGGTCGATGAAAAAACCATTGATTACCTAGTAATGACAAACCGTGAACAACAGGCCGAAATAGTTGAAAACTGCACCAAGGTCCTGGGGCTTTTCTACAGCGGATCGGAAGATCCAGATTATACGGATGTGCTCGAATTGGACCTGGCGCAAGTCGCTCCGTCGGTGGCCGGACCTGCCAGACCCCAGGATAGAATCAGTCTGCCGGATCTTAAAACAAGCTTTGGCTCGATACTTGGCTGTGAGTATCAAAGAGACACCGATGTCGAGCACATTTCCAAATACCATGACGAATCCGGCAGCCGAACGACCCGACCGGCAAACTGCGTACCCAAGAAGAAAATCTGTGAATTTACTTACAATGGACAGCAGATAAAGCTGTGCGATGGCAACATCGTCATTGCCGCCATCACTTCCTGTACCAACACTTCAAACCCGTTTGTTTTACTGGGAGCCGGCTTGGTTGCCAAGCGGGCTGTTGAAAGAGGATTGCAGGTGCCCGTATTTGTGAAAACATCCCTGGCTCCGGGCTCAAAAGTGGTGATCGACTATCTCAAGGATGCTGGGCTGATGCCACATCTGGAAGCGCTGGGTTTCCATTTGGCGGCCTTTGGCTGCACGACCTGCATCGGCAACAGTGGCCCGCTACCTCCTGAAATTGATGCTGCGATTACCAAAAATGATCTGACAGTCGCCGCCGTCCTTTCGGGAAACCGTAACTTTGAAGCCCGCATCCATCAGCGGGTCAAGGCAAATTTCTTGGCATCCCCCATGTTGGTCGTCGCATTTGCCCTGGCAGGTAGAATCGACATAGACGTAACGGCTGAGCCGCTGGGGTTGGACACCAATCAAAAGCCGGTCTTTCTGAAGGATATCTGGCCGGACACCGAAGAAATTGCCAGTCTGGCCAGAACGCATGTCAAACAGCAATTTTATAAAACCGAGTATGATAAAATATTTGAGGGCGACGAGTTCTGGCGTAAGCTCGATGTGACCGAGAGCACCACCTTTGACTGGGATCCAAATTCCACCTATATCAAAAAACCGCCATATTTTGATGGATTCAAACTAAAATTGGACAAAGCTCCAAATATCAAAGACGCCAGAGCGTTGTTGGTTCTGGGAGATTCGGTCACCACGGACCACATTTCTCCGGCCGGAGCCATTCCACCGGAATATCCGGCCGGCAAATATTTAATCGAAAATAAAGTCTCCCCCCAGGACTTTAATTCCTACGGTTCCAGAAGGGGAAACCATGAAGTTATGATGCGCGGCACCTTCGGCAACATTCGCATCAAAAACCAGATGGTAGGGGAAAAAGAAGGCAGTTTTACCCTTAAATACCCCGGCCGCAGGGAAATGTTCGTCTACAACGCGGCCATGAATTATCAGATGGAGGCGATACCACTGGTGGTATTGGGAGGCAAAGAATACGGTACCGGGTCTTCGCGGGATTGGGCTGCAAAAGGCACCAACCTGTTGGGTATCAAAGCAGTTATCGCTGAATCGTACGAGCGGATTCATCGCAGCAATCTCGTCGGTATGGGTGCCTTGCCGCTGGTTTTCAAACCGGGTGAAACATGGCGCAGCCTTGGTCTGGACGGCTCGGAAAGATT
>JASFSK010000166.1:0-8588 GCA_050114455.1 Desulfobacterales bacterium
ACCACCGCCTAATCGAGGCCGAAGACAACGGCAATATCCATCTGCGACCTTACTCACGGCCTGGTTTTTTAGCCGACCTGAATGATTGTGAGGGCGTGATCAGCAATGCCGGATTTGAACTCGCCAGTGAGGCCATGGCATTGGGGAAAAAAATCCTGGTCAAGCCCCTGGCAGGTCAAATGGAGCAAACTTCAAATGCCTTGTCCCTAGCGACCTTGAAACTGGGGATGGTAATGGCCAGTTTAGACAATGGCAGATTGGCTCAATTTCTGAATCGACCGCCCGTTAAGCCCATCAAATTTCCCAATGTTGCTAAAATCGTGGCCAATTGGATTGAGAGTGGTCAGTGGGAAGATGTTGAAGGTCTTGCAAGACAAACCTGGCAGCAAACAACTGTGTCGATGTAGAATCATTCATCTTTACGCTCTCATTTTCATTCTTCAATCATGATCACCCCCAGCCCGCCGTCAATCGTGATAAAGTTGTTTTCTTTGATTCTTTGGGTTGCCTGGTGTACCCCCACAATAGATGGAATCCCCAGTTCCCTTGCAACAATAGAGCAGTGATTGAGCAGTCCGCCTTCTTCCATGACCATCCCCCCCACGATGCTCAAAATGGGGGTCCAGCCGGGGTCGGTATTCTTGGCAATCAGAATATCGCCTTTTTGAATGTCGACCTGGAATGGATCACTCACAACTTTCGCACGCCCGCTGACGCGACCCGGGCTGGTGCCGATTCCTCTGATCAGTTTTCCATCGTATTGAAAATCATCTTTTCCCAGTCCGTCATCGAAAAAGGTCGGCACCTCAAACGGCACGCTAAACCCATCATAGCGATAAATTGCTTTTCGTTTGGCTTCCATGCAGTCCAGTTTTCCCCGGACGATATCTTCCAGCTCATCTGCAGTGAGAAACATGACTTTATCCTTCAGTCCGGTTTGGTCGCCAAGGGTGAGTAATGTTTGGCGAAGTAGATGGAGGATCCGATCAAGTGTAAATCGGGAATCTTCCCGCTGGTCCAGAAACCGGCGGGTTATTCGGCCGATTGAACGCAAGAAAAACCTGGCAGAGGGCAGACCGCCAACGGTATTCGTTACCGAACTATCAACAGCGGGTGTCGGCTTTTTATGATCGGTTGATTTGGCAGGAGGAGCGGCACAGAGTGCGGATGCCGGAAGGCCGCTGAAAGACTGTACTTTAGTGGGCTTCAAATGATGACCGCGCACCAGGGACTGGAGCATGCCGATGACTTCCTGGGGAGACTCGGACCAGCGTTTGAGGAACAAGGTCCTGTGGCGCGATCGACAGCCGTATCTGGTCAGAAAATGATTCAAATCAGCCCTGATTTCTTGCGGTGGATTGTTTGCCAAATCATCTGCGGACATGTGCAAAAAAAGGTCGCTAAGGTCCGTATCTCTGGCAATGTCCTGAGCCATCTTTCTAATCTGTCGTTCAATTTTTATGCTGATATTGTTTGCGTTTTTACTCAAGATGTTCAAAAAATCGGCGTGGGACAGGCCCAGGCGCTGAATAACAAGCCAGCGCAAAACCCAGGTGGTGAAGGTGGCGAAAAAATAAGGCCACTGGTTTTTTGTTTGCAGTCGGGTCAGTGTATCTAGTGCCGCTAAAACTTTGTCGAACGTCAGCCGAGGCGAATGAACCGGCATGGCAGCGACTCGGTCAATTCGCTTGTTGATGGTTTTCAGATCGTGTTTTGCCAGCCTAAAGCTAATAAAGGGGTTTACACCCGGCTCCAAAATCAACAGCAAAACACTTCGAATACACACTGAAAAAAAAGTCCATTTCGATGGACCCGCTAACTGGTCCGCATCGTGCTCAGCGGGCAGAAGTTTACCAATTTCAGGCAGGCGAAACTTGACGGGTAAGTATGAAATTCCTTTTTTGATACTTTCGCCGTTGATATAGAGATATCCTTTGATCACCGTCAAGGTCGGACGGGTCACGGGAATACCCAATATTTTTAATGTGCGGGAAAGATCGAAGTGGGAAGCGTTGGCCACCATATGATGGGACATAAAAGGAGTCAAACGATCCGCCCACAGATCATTTGCAATCTTGCGGGTCCATAAACCTGGAGGTATTTGGGGTGCCGTATCATCAATGGTGGTAATTGCGCGCGACTGAAGTAACCAAATTTTGTTTTGGTTATCAACCGCCCATTCGATATCCAGCGATTTGTTGCCGTTGTAGGATTCAAGATCCTTGACCAGCCGGGCGATTTGGCGCCAGAAAGGGTATAAGTGGAGCATGGAATCTCGATCGTCAGCATCGCCGCTGTTTGAATGGGGCGGGGTAATTTTGACCGTTCCGTTCTCGTCAACCACGGCACGGTATGGCGTTTGGTGTCCACTGACGACACTTTCCGCCAGGCCTGGAACTGCTTCAATGACGATTTCTTTGCGGGCTGTTTTCATCGGGTTACGTCCGAAAGCAATGCCAGCTGCGCGCGCTTCGACCATTTTTTGAACGACAACCGCCATCAGTGGTCTTTTTTTATCTTTTTCTGCCAGATTGCTTGCGCTCAGGTAACCGTCAACAGTTTCCGAGGAAACGCTTTGCCAACATTTCTCGATATCATCCTTTAAATCGTTTTGGGTGACAACTTGTAAAAACGACCGATACTGGCCGGCAAAACTTTGCTTCTCAAGATCTTCACGGGTGGCTGACGATCGTATCGAAACCCCTTTGGATAGATCCAACCGCACTGCCTCGCTCAGCACGTCGGCCAGTAAGCCATCCGGCCAGCGATGGTGGGCAAGGAAATATCGATGGGCGGCGGTACTGATGGCAAATGCCTGGGGGACGGCAAATCCGCGACGGGCGGCTTTGGCCAGTGCGTAAAATTTTTGACCCACAATCCGAGGATCGTGGGCCTGCTCATCCTCAAAACGTATCAAATATGTCATCGTCTCTCTGCCTTTTTATTCAAGATTTCAGTATTTTAAACTTATAACCTTTAGTTATGAATGCTAGCCCGGGATGATTTTTTTATTAATTTTTCGTTAGAAATGTGCCTTGGTCTTCAATCCTGGTATCAAATCATCTTTGATAAAAATTGATAGTCGGCTGGGAAACGAAATGAAATCCAATCTTAGATTCCCGACATTCAAGCCAATCTACCGCAGTTTTATCATTCCTTTCATCATTTTCTAATCCCCACTTAATGTGGATCTAACATCATTCGCTTAAAAATAGCATGTCTTGATGGACAGTTGAGAGACATTTTGGTCATTGCAACAAGGAGATAAGAATGGAAATAAACCCGTGTTTGAGCTGCAGCGGAAAGGATCGTAACAAAAATAATTCAACCTGTTTACATTGCGAGAAACGTCTTGAATATGTGAACCGAATAGAAGTCAGTCTAATATTTACCTGTTCCTACGGTGAAAGTGCCGCCGAAGCTGCGTTACCGGTTTTAGCCCGTGGATCCTCATGGGACTCGTAAAAAATCGTTCTTAAGGAGATCTTCTGAAGGCTAACAAAAACCTAACACAATCATCATAGTTCGTTAACAAAGACGCATTAGTTTATTCTAATCAAAAAAACGACCATGCCAAGAAAGTAAGTTCAGAGTCCATTCAATGGCCGTATACACTGTTTAGTTCAGGCACTCAGGTTGTTTAACATGACAGCAGAAGGGAAATTTGCGAACATCGTGTCACCGGTAACTTTAATCATCATTCTCTTAGCGCTTTCAAGCCTCGCATATTATGTGGGACGCCGCCGGGCGGTTGCCGTCGGCAGTGACAAACTTCAACTCAAGCAGCTGCATTCCCGTCCGACTTACTACGGTGCCTTGACGGCCATCTGGTGCGGAATTCCGGCCCTACTGATTTTTGGCTTCTGGCTGGCATTTGAGTCCAGTATCATCACCCAGCTGGTCATAGCAGATCTACCTGAAAAGATAAGAAGTTTATCAGATGCACGCTTGAACTTGATCGTTAACGATATCAGAAACCTGGTCAGCGGCAACATTGTTTCCGGCCAAATCGATCCGACCATGCAGGCGGCTGCCGATCATTACCGCAGTCTAAAAACCACCAGCAATGCAGCCCTGGCGGTCTTAGTGATTGCAGTGGCAATACTCGGCCTTGTGGTTGTTCGCACCAAGATCAAACCGGCGATGCGGGCCCGCAACATCGTAGAGCAGGTCATAAAAGTGGTCTTAATTGCCTGCTCGACGATTGCGATTTTTACCACCATCGGTATCGTTCTGTCGGTGCTGTATGAGGCTATCCTGTTTTTCCGGGTGGTGCCAGTGACCGAATTCCTATTTGGACTGGATTGGAGTCCTCAGATGGCGATACGATCCGACCAGGTCGGCTCTTCCGGTGCATTTGGTGCCGTGCCGGTCTTTTTAGGTACGGCCTTGATATCGGGGATTGCCATGGTCGTGGCGGTTCCCATCGGGTTGATGTCTGCCATTTATCTATCTGAATATGCCAATAAAAAATTTCGGGCCGCAGCCAAGCCCTTGATTGAAATCCTGGCTGGCATACCCACGGTCGTCTATGGTTTTTTTGCTGCATTGACAGTGGCACCATTCATCCGTGATACGGGCTCCATTCTGGGACTCAGTGTTTCTTCCGAAAGCGCCCTGGCTGCCGGATTGGTGATGGGGGTCATGATTATTCCTTTTGTGTCCTCCCTTTCCGACGATTTTATCAATGCGGTTCCTCAAGCCCTGCGAGACGGCGCCTACAGTCTCGGCGCCACCCAATCAGAAACCATCAAACAGGTGATTCTGCCGGCCGCATTGCCCGGCATTGTCGGCGGCGTCTTGCTGGCGGTGTCGCGGGCCATCGGCGAAACCATGATCGTCGTGATGGCAGCCGGTTTGGCGGCCAACTTAACGGTAAATCCACTCAAGACGGTCACCACTGTCACCGTTCAGATTGTTACCCTGCTGGTTGGCGACCAGGAATTCGACAGCCCCAAAACCCTGGCGGCGTTCGCCTTAGGGCTGCTGTTGTTCGTCGTCACATTAATTTTGAATGTCATCGCCTTACACGTCGTGCGTAAATATCGAGAACAGTATGAATAATACCGAAGCCGGATCATTGAAGCTGAATGAAAAACCAAAAAGAACCCTTGATATCGTCAACCAGGGTTTGACCCGTCGCTACCGGGCTGAGCGACGATTTCGACTTTATGGTCTATCCGCCATCGTTGCCAGCCTGCTTTTCTTGTCCTTACTGTTTGTCAGTATCTTCTCCAACGGATATTCGGCCTTTATGCAGACCTTCGTTCGATTGAACGTTTTTTTCGATCCGGAAGTGTTGCAGCAGGAGTCTTTGGCCACCGCAAATTATCAGGGATTGGTGAAAAAAACGCTGCGCGAAATGTTTCCCGACGTCAAGGGACGCAGAGATAAGAGAAAGCTATATGGTCTGGTCAGCTCCGGCGCCTCTTTTCAAATGCGAGATCTGGTTTTGAAAGAACCGGGTGTGATCGGTAAAAACCTCGATATTTGGGTTCCGGCGGATGATGACGTCGACATGCTGTACAAGGGACACATCGATCGTAACGTCCCCGAAGAAGAACGGCGTCTGAGTGACAAGCAGTTGGCATGGCTTGATCGGCTTTCCGCAGATGGCCGGGTGGATAAGAAATTCAATCGGACCTTCTTTTCTGCCGGCGACTCCCGCGAACCTGAATTGGCCGGCATTTGGGGAGCGGTGGTTGGTTCCTTTCTAACCCTGGCGGTAACCTTGATGTTGTCATTTCCAATTGGTGTTGCGGCCGCAGTATACTTGGAAGAATTTGCACCCAAAAACCGCTGGACCGACCTGATTGAGGTGAATATCAACAACTTGGCAGCGGTTCCATCCATTGTTTTCGGGTTGCTGGGTTTGGCAGTCTTTCTCAACTTCTTTGGCCTGCCGCGGTCGGCTCCCGTTGTTGGCGGGCTGGTGTTAACCCTCATGACATTGCCGACCATTATCATCGCCAGCCGGTCGGCACTGACATCGGTGCCCCCTTCGATCCGGGAAGCCGCATTGGGCGTCGGTGCTTCCAAGATGCAAATGGTTGCTCACCATGTGCTTCCCCTGGCAATGCCGGGCATGTTGACCGGGACGATTATCGGTATGGCACGAGCACTAGGAGAGACGGCCCCGTTGCTGATGATCGGTATGGTGGCATTTATTGTTGACATCCCCAATGGATTTACCGATCCGTCCACCGCGCTGCCGGTACAAATATTTCTCTGGGCCGATAGCCCGGAGCGGGCCTTTGTTGAAAAGACCTCAGCGGCAATCATGGTTTTATTGGCATTTCTAATCGTTATGAATGCGGCGGCGGTTATCCTGCGCAAGCGTTTTGAACGTCGCTGGTAGCCGTGAAAAAGTAACCAAAATGAGATAGTTGTAGATTTTAAAAAGTGTATCTAATCAACCAGCCAACCAAAATCTTTCAACGAAGTCTGGAATCAAGGAGGTGAATTAACGAATTAACGATTGGAAAATTTTAACATCGGTTAGAGTATTATCGGAAAAAGTTTAGTCGATTAGCATTTCATCCCAAAGTAACATATTGATTAACTACTTAATTATTAAACCCCAGGAGGAAAAAAATGAGAAAAGCAGTTGTCGTATCATTCACCGTTCTTTTTATGATCGCCTCGTTTGGTCTGGCGAATGCTGCCAGGGACTATATCAACATTGTGGGCTCTTCGACGGTCTATCCATTCGCCACAGTTGTAGCCGAACAGTTCGGCAAATCCACATCCTTTAAGACACCGAAAATCGAATCGACCGGTTCCGGCGGTGGACTCAAACTTTTTTGTGCCGGTGTGGGCGTCGAGCATCCGGACATCACCAATGCCTCGCGGGCGATAAAAAAGTCTGAATATGACACTTGCATGGCCAACGGCGTGAAGGAGATTATCGAAGTAAAAATTGGCTATGACGGTATTGTCCTGGCTAACTCAAAGAAGGCTGCTCCGCTCAAATTGAGCCGTAAAGATATTTTCCTGGCCTTGGCCAAGGACGTACCGGATCCGAGTGGCGGAGAAAAATTGGTTCCCAATCCCTACAAGACCTGGAAGGACGTCAATCCGGCCCTGCCGGCCAAATCCATTGAGGTACTGGGTCCACCACCGACTTCCGGAACCCGAGATGCCTTCGTCGAGCTGGCCATGGAAGGTGGTGCCAAAAGTTTTGGCTGGATCAAGGCCATGAAAAAGGCAGACAAGAAAAAATACAAAGCAACTTGCCACACGATTCGTGAAGACGGCGCTTATGTCGAAGCCGGGGAAAACGACAATCTCATCGTCCAGAAACTTGAGGCCAATCCCAATGCGGTGGGAATATTTGGCTTCAGCTTCCTGGATCAAAACATGGACAAACTTCAAGGATCCTTTGTGGATGATGTCCAGCCGACCTTTGATGCCATTGCCGACGGTCAATATCCGGTATCGCGTCCCTTGTTTTTTTATGTTAAAAAGGCCCATGTCGATGTGATTCCGGGCATGAAAGAATATCTCACGGAATTCACCAGCGAAAAAACATGGGGCCCGGATGGCTATTTGAGCGAAAAGGGAATGATTCCAATGCCAGATGCTGAGCGGACCAAGTTTCGCACCGATGTCGATAAACTTCAAAGTTTAATGATGAAATAACATCCGCTTTCTGTGCAGTTCAGGCCGGGTTTTCACGATCCGGCCTGACTGCTCGGTTTAGGGATGTTTGAAAGATGGGTACCATGAATTTAGAAATCGCCGTAATGGACAATGCCAAGGAAAATAAAGAGAAAGAAGCTGTGCCAACCATGAAGACGGGTCGTACCCTGGTTCCCCGCGAAAATCGTGAGACAGTGGGAGATATAACCGTCGACAATCCGCGCATGACCTGCCGCAATGTCAATGTCTACTATGGCGAAAAGCAAGCCATTAAAAATGTTTCCCTGGACATCGGCCGTAATGAGGTCCTGGCGATGATCGGACCTTCGGGTTGTGGCAAATCGACCTTCATACGATGTCTGAATCGCATGAACGATACCATTGAAAGCTGTCGCGTCACCGGGGAAATAGCGCTTGATGGTGCTAATATTTATGACAAAAGTATCGATGTGGTTCCATTGAGAGCTCAGGTTGGCATGGTGTTTCAAAAGCCGAATCCATTTCCAAAGTCAATTTACGACAATATTGCTTATGGCCCCAAGATCCATGGGCTTGCCGAAAACAAAGCCGAGTTGGATCACATCGTGGAGACATCTTTGAAAAAAGCGGGCTTGTGGGATGAAGTTCATGACATCCTCGATCATCCCGGCACCGGGTTGTCCGGCGGGCAGCAGCAACGGTTGTGCATCGCGCGAACCATTGCCGTCAGCCCGGAAGTTATCTTGATGGACGAGCCCTGTTCGGCCCTGGATCCCATCGCAACTGCCGTCATAGAAGATCTCATCGATGAGCTGCGTGAGCAATATTCGATTGCGATAGTTACCCACTCCATGCAACAGGCCTCACGGGTTTCCCAGCGCACCGCATATTTCCATCTGGGTGATCTCATCGAGGTCGGTCCCACGGATCAAATTTTTACCCGTCCCAACCATCAGTTAACCGAAGAC
>JASFSK010000167.1:0-8582 GCA_050114455.1 Desulfobacterales bacterium
GCAGGAAAAATTTTACTATCGCCTGGCCTACCATGCTTACCGGGAGCAGGGCACAGATAACTTCACGATCGACACCGACGTCGATCCGGTCCAAGGCACTTTTTGGCTGAAAGTACAAAACCGTGAAGGCAAACCAGTTTTTCAACTGGCAGTGCCGCGCACCAAGGTAAAAGCATTGCTTGAGTGCCTGAAGGATTGCGATCACCGATACCAGGGGCTGGAGATTCATCCGGTGCCCCTGATCACCGTTTTCAAATTGTCAAAAACCGACGGCAGTAAACCGACGCTCGAGATCACGCCATGCATCCAGCTAACCCTGCAAAGTGGTAAAATTCAACTATGGGATGAAGCCTCGATAGAAAAATTTCGTTACGGTGATCTTGTCTACCTTGCCGGTCCGGACGTGCTCGCCGACCACCCGAACCCCCGCCGGATTCCCGCCGGTATCGGCACCTTGATATCCGGTAAAATCATCATCAAGAAAGAAGAGATTCCGGATTTTCTGGACGTCTTCGGCGCTGACCTCAGCCAGGGACTTTTTTTGCCGGACGCCTCGGCCAAAACGCTCCATATTTTCAGACGCCCGGAACGTATCACCATTACACCCCGAACCCTGGAGCGCGACTGGTGCTGGCTGTCGGTTGACTATGGTTTCGGCACTTCAAGTCTGGCACTTTCCGATATCCTGCGGGCCAGGGCCGAAAGCCGGCGATATATCGAGACCCGGGACGGCTGGCTGGACGCGCAAGCGCCTGAGTTCGACGGACTGGACCTTCTGCTCCAATCCGAACAATCAACTGCAAGTGAAGTCAAAAAAAACCGCCTAAAAATATCGCGTCTGGCATTGCTTCGCCTTCAAGCCTCGACGACCCAGGAACTGATCGTCGATGGCCAAAAAACTCTGGTGAATCGCCTGAATTGTTTGTTGAAATTTAAGCCATCCGTACCGCTGCCCAAACTCAAAGGGTTGGTTTCTAAATTAAGGACCTACCAGCAGCTCGGCGCTGAATGGATCTCATTTTTATATGAGAATGGATTCGGCGGCCTTCTGTGTGACGATATGGGCCTTGGAAAAACCCATGAAGTCATGGCGTTTATGGTGTATCTGCGCCGCCATCGTAAAATCAGAAAACCGTTTCTAGTGGTTTGCCCCACAACGGTTTTAAGCCACTGGTATGAAAAAATCAGAGATTATGCTCCCGGTTTGAGGGCGGTTATTTACCATGGAGGGCTGCGGAACCTCGACGATGCTCTCAAAGCCGGTGATGTGATCATTACTTCCTATGGTATTTTGCGCCGGGATATCCGTACATTGCTCAAGCGTGCCTTCGGTCTGGTTGTCTTTGATGAAATCCAGCACATAAAAAACCATCTGACCCAATCCTACATGGCTGCCATCCGAATCCGTGGGCGTATGAAATTAGGATTGACAGGAACCCCCATTGAAAACACCCTGTCCGAACTCAAGGCTTTGATGGATCTGGTAATTCCTGGCTATCTCGGTACGGACCCGGCATTTAATTCACGCTATGTCAGCCCCATTGAACAGAACCTGAAAAGTCCCCGCCGCTCGGAATTGAGCCGCCTGGTATCACCGTTTACCCTGCGCCGCTTGAAAGCCACGGTGCTGAGCGAATTGCCGCCCAAAATCGAAGATATTCGTACCTGCCGTCTGAGTGAGGATCAGGTAAAGTTTTATCGTGATGCGGTCGCCAACCGGGGACACGAACTCATCCAGCTATTGAGAAGACCCAACAAGGCGGTTCCATACATTCACATATTCGCACTTCTGACCCTGCTCAAGCAAATTTGCAATCACCCGGCGACGATTGAAAACAATTATGAAAATTACGATCAATTCCAATCCGGAAAATGGGAGCTTTTCAAAGAGCTGTTGGGGGAATCCCTCGATAGCGGGCAGAAAGTCGTGGTCTACAGCCAGTATCTCAACATGATCCGCATCATGGAGAAATATCTGGACCAAAATAAAGTAGTCTACGCGACCCTGACCGGCGCCAGCCGCAACCGCGGCAAAATCATCGATCGGTTCAACTCCGATCCAGACTGCCGGGTGTTCGTCGGCAGTCTGAGAGCCGGTGGTACTGGCATTGATCTGGTGGCCGCTTCAGTCGTCATCCACTATGATCGCTGGTGGAACGCAGCCAGGGAAGACCAGGCCACCGATCGTGTCCATCGCATCGGACAAAAACGGGGTGTCCAGGTTTTCAAACTTGTCACAGAGGGAACCCTGGAAGAAAAAATTTCCGCCATCATAGCCAGGAAGAAAAAACTCATGGACGGTGTTGTCAAAGAAGATGATCCGGGATTGTTGAAAACATTCTCCAGAAGTCAGTTGATCGCGTTATTGGCTGCTCCTGGCGCCGAATCAATTCGAGATTGACAATTATCAGCGCCTTGGCTATTTGAAATATTGAGATCATGCCGACAAGGAGAAAATGAGTTTGGACTTTAATCCCTGTATGAAACACAAAGCCGTCCGAAAGGCTGTCCGCAAGTTTGCCGAAACTGAGATGCTGACTTTATGATCGCGGTCAATAAAAATCCAAATGCGACCATGATGAAAATGGCGGATGTCGCAGTCGTCGCCGATGCCAGTCAGGTATGCTCCGCTTTAATCAAAGGTTTGAAGCAAAGGATCCAGGCCAAGTCCGACTATTTATACACAGCGTCATAATTACTTGCCCATCTGCCATTTGAATTAATTCATTTTTTTAAGAAAATGATTTGACTCTTTGTTGGATTCGGGGTTTACTTTCAGTGGTGACTACGGGCTCGGGAACATACCAGCCTAAAGGCTCACTTCGTTGCTGAAAGAGCCCTTGAAGAAAGGACAGTGTTAATCCCATCAGGGGGGATGGGAAAAGAGCATCAGGTCTTCAAAATGTCGGATCCCCGAGGAAGGGTGGTTCGGCTTTTGGACCATATCACACCGACTGAACCATAATCTGAATTTGCCATAGCGTAGCGCACAGCAGCGTCGATTTTTGATTTCCGGTGCATTATTGCTGGAACGAGATAATTCCAGTGAGGCATGGTTGGTTGGTGCGGCGGAGGTTGGTGTCAAAGGTTACACGAAAAGGGGATAAAATGAGATTGGCTTTAATTGTCATCTGGGTCTTATTAATGAATCCTGCAGGGCTTCTAGCACACAACGAAGACCTTGGCGATATCGATCATGCTGGCCCGGGCAGTCCAGGCAGTTGGGATAGTCATCGCTTTTTTGAGGGACAATCGAACCAACTCGTGGAGGACGGGGTCGAAACCAAATATGCTAGATTAGAATTCTTGTCTGTCGGCGCTGACAAAGAAGCTGAATTAGACAGCAATCCCAGCGCCCGCAACAGTGGCTATGATAAACTCATCATTTGGCTAAAAAACGTGTATCGCGCATGGGTTTCAGAGGGCCATTCGGGTTCGACACGCTTGCTGCTTTTAAGCTTTGGACTGGTCGGAATTATTGGAATTAGAAGAAAACTTAAAAAAAAACCCTGACTCCGATGACCTGACAAGCGACCTTCTGGTCCATTTTTGTCACATTTCTTCAATTGTTATCTTAAAAATCATCATTTTTTTATCCAAAAGCACTCAGAAGCTGAATTCAGCCATGGTGTTTGCCCGGAGTGTGCCAAAAAATTATACCCCGATTTTGAAATTTATAGCCGAATCGGCCATAAAACCGATTAACCCAAACTAATAATCCGACGCATAATGAGCAGCGCCTCCACCACAAGTCCGGCACAGACCAAAGGCCGTCACAAGGAGGAGCTGCTCTTTTATGGTTTTCCGTTCGATCAGTATTATTTATCAGCAAACCGCAGCTGTCTGTCTATTCCGGACGCGACAGGCCCGGATGATATACCAGGGTGACCTTGAAATAATAGGCCGGGTTGTATCCCCAATCATCATCGGGCCGTGGGTTGGGATCATAGCTTCCCGGCAGACTGACATAGTTGAAATCACTGATCGCAAAATAAAACATTCCGCTCCAACCATCACCCACCCAAAGATCATCGGTGAGTACTTGGGTGTCGATATCAATCAAACTGTTGTCAATTGGATCCTGATCGCCGACGCAACCGATATAGCCGTCATTTTCGGTAGGCCGATCTACCAAGAATTGATTGTCATTGCGGTCTCGGTAATACTTCCATACATATTCGACATCCGTCGCTCCACCGGATACCAGCCGCACCTCTACATCATAATACCACTGGTCATCGGGATTGTTTGGATCCAGGGTCCGCATGGCAATCTGAAACCAGTCCTGATCCCCCTGGTAGTCCATGTAACCAGCAATCCAGGGAAACGATATGGTGGTGGTGCCGTCGGGGTTCGCGGCCTGGGTGATCCCCGCGCCGCCATTGCGAAAATCAAGCAGGGCTGTGTCGGCATCAAAGGAGGCCTGTACCAGGGATGTCGTTTCCAATTCCACCTCGACAGTATTCAGCCCGTTCCCTTCAGAGACCTCATCAAAATAGGTCGGACTGGCGGCCGGGCCATTCGGTACGGTCGCCGGGACACTTAAAACATTCGCCTGAAGGGTATAGGTCTCATCGTCTCCTTCGTCGTTTTGATAATCGCTAATTTTGATTAGGTAGGTGGCCGTATGGGGTGCCGAGGTGCTTTGAGGTACCCATACGCTGGTCTTCAGCTCCGTGGCGCCATCCGATCCGTCGGCATCATGTGTTTTCTTGATGACGCCATCGCGCATCAGGCTCAGATAGTACTCCACCCGCCCGGCGGCAGCGGTGTCCAAGAATAGTTCTAACACTTTCGGTGTGCTCGTGTCGATATCAATACGGTACCAATCTTCATCGCCCCGAAAGGCAATTTTTCCGTTGGCGGCCACACCGGACGTCAGCGTATCGGCCGTTCCAAGGGTGTTGTTGCCGTCTGTTTGAACCTCCGGTGGATCGTCGATATCCAGCACTTCCACCGATACCGTATATGGTGCCTGTGCGGTGTTTTTCTGGCTTTTGGCGGCCTTGACAACCAACAAATGATCGCCGCTGCCGGACATGATTTGAGTTGAGTAGGCAGCTGAGCCGCTGACAAATGTACGGCTGAGCAATGAATTGTCCCCAGCATCCTTTAAATCCAACTGGTAGTCAAACACCAGCCCGTCATCACCGGCATCGTCAAAGCGAACATTGAGCACCTTCAGTCCGACAGTGCCAAGACTGCCGACCGGCAGGGCATACCAGTCTTCATCACCGGCATAGGCAATGACGCCGGCGGCGGAGAAGGTCCGGGTGGCGTCATTGTAGGCCATGCTCGAAGCTGTCGCCGTCGTGTCGTTGGTATATATCTCATCCACAGCAACCGATTCTACACAGACTTCATAGTGGGAAGCGCTGTCGAAGTCGTCTTGGCCCTGATCTTTAATCACGACATAATGTTGTCCCTCGTCGAGACGGGGAAGCATTTGGAAAAAACTTCCCTGCCCGCTTGTCAGGGAATCCAGCAATTCGCCTTCGGCATCATAGAGTTCAATACCCAAATCAACATCGGTGCCGCCGGCAAACGGGGTAAAATCGACTTTCACGGCATAAATACCGTTGCCGGGCGTGTCAAACCGGAAGCAATCCAGATCACCGATGGATCCGATACGATCGGTTTGACAGGTATCCGCGTCGTCCACTACTATCGGTGTGGCCTGGGCAAAGCTTTCGTTGCCTTCGGCCGGCATTTGATAATCAATGGTTAAGTTGTACGGTTGGGACGAGGCTTCGTCGTCCATTAAATCACGAACAGCAATGTAGATGTCCTTGGGCCGGTCGATGTATACGTAAATCGTAATATCGGTCGGCAATTCACTGTCCTCCATGGCATGCTCGGCATATAGTCGGATCCTGTTGCCGTCGGCATCTTCTTCATAGACGGTCACCAGGACATCGATCTCGGGCCGCATATGATTGCCGGTACAGCTGACCTTTAAAATATTGTTGGCTTCTACCACCCGAAAGTGATACCAGTCCACTTCACCGGTTGCAGCGATTGTACCCTGAACGCTGCGGTTCAAAGAAAGCTCGGTCACCGTATCCGCATTGTCGGAACTGGACCCCGAACCCCAACAGCCTGTCAAAAATATTATCATAAGGATAAGCAAACCAAACCTTTTCATAGCCATCTCCTCCTCTGCATTTATTGGATAAGCTGAAAATCAGCGGGAGTCAGTGTCACATGGCGGCGGTCCTCGTCATAGTTTATGACTACCTCGGCCATTCTAAACAACGGCAAGGTATCCGGATTGTCTTCCGGCACTTGAGCAATATACAGTCGAACGACATTCTCGCCGGGAGGTCTTTGAACTTCACCGTCAAGGCTGTATCCCAAGGTATCCATCAGATCGATATTGGATATGGTGAAGTCGAATTGCCGCACGTAGGAAATACCGGATTCGCCATCGTCCACGGCAACTAGCCCCATATCCCGAATATCATATTGGTAACTGTGTCGATTTCTGATTTTGGGATCGTTGGAGGTCACATTTGAGTGCTGTTGTACTTCCTTCCAGTCCTGGGCGCCGTCGAAATCACTGTCAGTCGTCATCTGGATTTCCAGAGGATTGGTCCCGGCGACAAACTCGATGCCGTCGGGAATACCGTCTCGATCGGTATCAGGAAGGTGGCGATTGGTCCCTTTGACATACTCTTCGCAGTCGGTTAGACCGTCCTGATCCGAGTCCGGCCAAAGGCCGTCCGGCTGCAGATCACAGGGACTGTCCGGTGCCAGGGGATCCAACTCATGGCCGGGAGAGCTGACCTTGATTTCAAAATAATCGCTCAATCCGTCACCGTCGCTGTCCAGTGTCACAGGGTCGGTGCTGTGTGTCGCTTCTTCGGCGTCAATCAGGCCGTCACCATCACTATCGACATATAGGATCTCGATTCCCGGGCGACAGTTGTAATTATAGGCCAGCATATATTTAATCGAGTATTCGACTGTCAGGCGCATATCCACAATGTTGATGAAATCGATGGCTTCAGCCGTCTCAAATAGCCGGAACTGGCCATGTCCGCGATCTGCCATCCCCTGAAGGGTATTCTCGGCGATCTGTCGAGCTTGATCTCCTTCGGAGCCCGGCGGGAACATACCCAACAGCAGAAATGTATGGAAATTAAAAGAACCGACCCCTGCTTCGGTGGCCATGTCGTAAGTTTCTTCGACCCGATTCCAGATCTCGGAATCAGACTGGCGCCCCCCCTGAACATTGGACATGCCGTCGCTTAAAAAAATCACGATATACTTCGAACGTATCAAATTTTCTTCATTATCGATGTTCAGAATATCCCGCTGAACGTCTCCGTATATCGCGTCCAGGGTTCCAAGGTAGTCTGTCATGGTGTCGTTGTAGGCCGAATCCAACACATAATTGAGTTCGGCCGGATCCTTGGTGAACCCGGGGTTTCCGACTGCATTGCGGGTTCGCCGAAAAACATCGTTGTTCCAGAGCATGATTTCAAACGATACGTTTTCATTGGTATTGTAGGTGTCGATAAAATTGCGTACGGCTTCTATTCTTAAAAAATGAGGGTCTGAACCAACCAACTGCCCCTCAATTTCATCACCCATGCTCAGCGAACAATCGATGGCAAAAAGCACTTTGACCGGAAAGCTGATTTCATCAGGACTTTCGGTCAGAAATGTCCCGCTGAGCGTCATTTTCTCGGTAGCTGAAACTCTCTCTAAAGAGACGTCATCGCAACCGCTGATTGTGACCAATACCCAAAGGCAGAGACTGATAATTTTTAATTGACTACCCATCACATGCGTCTCCTGTTCCATCCTGATCGGCATCGGATTGTGCCGGATTCGACACCCTGGGACAATTGTCGCAGGCATCGCCGACCCCATCACCGTCAAGATCGTTGTTTTCGTAGCTATGGCAATTGGGACAAAGATCCATATCTCCCGCTGCCAGTTCCAGATATCCGTCGTTGTCCCAGTCTTCGTCGCAGGCATCGCCGGCGGTATCGCCAATCATGTAAAAATCACTGTTTTCCTGACCGGGATTATAGACTTTGCTGCAGTTGTCTACGGTGTCCGGGACACCGTCGTTGTCATCGTCAGCGTCGCATAAATTTCCCACCCCGTCGCCGTCATAGTCTTTTTGGTCCGGGTTCGCCACCGTCGCACAATTGTCAGCGGCATTTTCAAGCCCGTCACCGTCAATATCGTTGTCACACGCATCACCAAGACCATCGCCGTCGATATCTTTTTGGTTGTTATTGGCAGTGGCGGGACAGTTATCACAGGCATCGCCGAAATCGTCGCCGTCTGAGTTTTCACTTTGATCATTGGGGGAAAACGGACAATTGTCGCGGGTATCGACCGTGCCGTCGATATCAATATCTTCTTGCAGGGATACCAGCGGGCCCAAATCCCAAAAGACGACAATCAGAATGCCGCCCGCGCCACCACCTCCGGCCCCGCCTGTGGGGGGCGCACCGCATTGATTTTCCCCGCATTCGTCAAACCACTCATTCGGGTCAAAATCCGCATACCCGGCGGGGGGGCTGATAATCAGCAAAACCAGCAAAAAACCAAGGATTGTTGTC
>JASFSK010000168.1:0-8543 GCA_050114455.1 Desulfobacterales bacterium
GCAGACCGCCTATGGCCCCTTGCTGCATGAGCACAGCCTCTTCTTCTTGAATATAGTGCATCACCGCCGCAATGGCCGCACTGATTTTCTTTTTATTCTCCATGAGTTCTCCCATCGATCTTGAGTGTTGTCTAATGACGGAGCGAAGCGACTTCGATAATTCGTCGTTCGACAATCGTCATTTGTCATTCTTTACATCGGAATATTACCGTGTTTTTTCGGGGGCCTGGTTTCACGCTTGCCGCAAATGGCCTCGAGGGCATCGATCAGACGAGGTCGTGTCTCACTTGGCACGATAACAGCATCAATATAGCCTCTGCTGGCCGCGACGTATGGATTGGAAAACAGACCGTTGTATTCGTCGATTTTCTCCTGACGTTTGGCTGCCGGATCCTGTGCCGCTTTAATCTCTCTGCGATGAATGATGTTCGCTGCCCCGGCCGCACCCATGACCGCAATTTCGGCCGTCGGCCAGGCAAATGCCATGTCGTTGCCCAGATCACTGGAGCACATTGCCAAATAAGAACCACCGTAATCTTTGCGGGTCACGAGCAACATTTTCGGAACCGTCGCTTCGGAGTAACACCAGAGGAGTTTGGCCCCATGCCGGATAATCCCGCCCCATTCCTGCTGACTGCCGGGCAGGTAGCCGGGGACATCGGCAATGGTGAGCAAGGGAATGTTAAAAGAATCGCAGAACCGGATGAACCGCGTTGCCTTATCTGAAGCGTTAATGTCGAGACATCCAGCCAGCACCTTGGGTTGGTTCGCAATGATGCCAATGGTCCTGCCGTTCAATCTGGCAAGACAAACGATGATATTGCAGGCAAAGTACTGATGGGGCTCAAAAAACGCCCCGTTATCGACAATACTGCCGATGATGTCCTTCATATCATAGGATTGATTGGGATTATCTGGGATAATCGAGTCCAGCGATTTGTCGGTACGATTGGGATCATCACCGGTCGCCACAAACGGCGGGTCTTCGAGATTGTTGGAAGGCAGATAGGAAATGAGGCGTCTTATTTGGTCGATAGCATCTTGATCGCTTTCGCAAGCAAAATGGGCCACGCCGCTTTTTTCGTTGTGGGTCTTGGCACCTCCCAGTTCTTCAAAAGAAATCTCTTCGCCGGTCACGGATTTAATTACATCGGGTCCCGTAATGAACATATAGCTGGTGTTTTTGACCATGAATACCCAATCGGTCATTGCGGGAGAGTATACAGCACCTCCGGCCGTAGGTCCCATGATGGCGGAAATCTGCGGAATGACGCCTGAAGCGGCCGAATTACGGAAAAAGATCTGGCCGTATCCGGACAGGGCATCCACACCTTCCTGAATCCTGGCACCACCGGAGTCATTGATTCCCACAAAGGGCGCCCCGGCTTTCATGGCCAGGTCCATTACTTTGCAGATCTTTTTGGAATGCATCTCGCCAAGACTGCCGGCCCTGGCGGTAAAATCCTGAGCAAAGGCAAATACCGTTCGTCCATCCACCAGACCGTGGCCGGTGACAACACCGTCTGCCGGAATGTCTACTTTATCCATTTCAAAATTGACACAGCGGTGGCTGACAAACATGTCTATTTCGCGGAATGTACCTTTGTCGAACAGGAGATCTAGACGCTCACGCGCGGTCAGCTTGCCTTTTTCGCGTTGGGCAGCAACCGCTTTTTCGCCCCCCATTTCAAGTACTTTTGCCTGCCGGGCTTTAAGATCACGGATTTTGTCTTCCACGATTCCCATTATCCAATTCCTTTCTTTTGAAAAGCTTCCCGCTTGTTCCTAAAACTGGTGCGGAAAAGAAATGTTAATAAATTTGCTCCCCCTGCCGTTCACCCCCCATTTGATAATAATCAAGGGAGAAATGGAATTAGATTCCTTTGAACGGCCCGGCGGCCAATCAAGTTAACTCAATTCATAAGCTACCGGTTATACCGGTAAAAATTTAACAGGCGTTAGCCTTACCGCGAGGGCATGCCTGATGGTGCAAATCTGATCGATGCCGACGGCTTATGAATTGAGTTTAAAAAGAATTTTTGCTTGTGTATTTAAGTTTGGTTGACACAGGCCAGCTGAACAATCAGCACCAAATCCGACTGAAGTGAACAAGATACCGCCAATGATGAATCGGTCAAGTGATCATCATAACCGACTGATACGATAAAACAAAGATGAAAAATTCTTTTTAAAATCAGCGGCCACCATCAGAGGGTGGCCCAAACCTTTCAAGAGGTCATCCTCATACCCCGGTCTGCGGGTGGTCGCTGATTGACTGTAAAAAGTAAACGTATAAATTCCTATAACCGGTAATCTTTGTCAAGAAAAAAAGTAGTTCTTCCAAGGGTCAACGCACTTGCAATTTACATCAGCGATCTCCCTATTATTTTTCCAGTACATTCAAAACCTGATTGGCGGATTGTGTAACCGGCGTTCCAGGACCGAAAACCCCGGCAGCACCGGCGTCATAGAGAAACTTATAGTCTGCCGGTGGAATAATACCCCCTACCACCACCAATATTTCTTCACCGCTTTCGGTTTTCAGAGCTTCAAGCAATTGGGGGACCAGGGTTTTGTGCGCTGCAACCTGACTGGACACACCCACGACATGAACATCGTTTTCCACAGCCATTTTGGCGACTTCTTCAGGGGTCTGGAACATTGGGCTAATATCCACATCAAATCCAAGGTCCGCAAAGCCGGTCGCAATTACCTTAATTCCACGATCGTGACCATCCTGGCCTATTTTGGTCACAAGAATTCTGGGCCGCCGACCTTCTTTCGCCTGAAACTGGTCGGTTCTTTTGCGAAGCGCTTCAATAACCTCACTGTCACCAAACTCGGCTGCGTAAACACCAGATATGCACTGGGTGGTTGCCACATATCGTCCGAATTCTTTTTCAAGAGCATCGGATATTTCTCCCACCGTCGCCCGTTTCCTGATCGCGTCGATGGCCAATTCCAGCAAGTTATCATCGGACGCCGCAGCCTTGGTCAATGCATCCAGTGCCTGTTCAACGGCCACCGGGTCGCGATTTGATTTAAGCTTCTTTAACCTGGCGACTTGCTCATCACGCACACTGGGTGGCACTTCCAGAATCTCGAGATCGACATCCTCTTCGATCTGGTACTTGTTGACCCCCACAATGACATCTTTACCTTGATCAATCCTGGCCTGTCTGCGCGCCGCCGCCTCCTCAATACGTAACTTCGGCATACCGGTTCCAATGGCCTTGGCCATACCACCCATCTTTTCGATTTCGTCAATAATCTTTTCGGCCTCGCGAATAATCCCGTCGGTGAGCGATTCTAAATAATAGGAGCCTGCCAGCGGATCCACCACATGACAAATCTGTGATTCTTCCTGAACAATAATCTGGGTATTCCTGGCAATTCTGGCAGAAAAATCCGTCGGTAATCCGACCGCCTCGTCAAATGAATTTGTGTGCAGCGACTGGGTGCCGCCCAGGGCCGAAGTCAGACATTCTAAGGTCGTCCGAATAATATTGTTATATGGATCCTGAGCGGTGAGGCTCCATCCCGAAGTCTGGCAATGGGTACGCAGCATGGTTGACCGCTGATTCTGGGGATTGAATTGGCTGATAAGTTTGTGCCATAAAAACCGTGCGGCCCTGAGCATGGCTATATCCATGAAAAAATTCATCCCAATTCCGAAGAAGAAAGATAGGCGCGGGGCAAATGCATCGATGTCCAATCCGGCTTTCAAGGCCGCCCGAACATATTCAACACCGTCTGCCATTGTAAATGCCGTTTGTAATACAGAATCGGCCCCGGCCTCCATCATGTGATATCCGCTGATGCTGATGGTATTGTATCTGGGCATATTTTTCGAACAGTATCCAATAATATCTGAAACAATACGCATGGAAGGTTGCGGCGGATAAATATAGGTGTTGCGGGTGAGATATTCCTTTAAAATATCATTCTGAATGGTGCCGCTCAACTTATCCTGGCTTACTCCCTGCTCTTCGGCGGCAACAATATAGCCCGCCAGAATTGGCAGCACAGCCCCGTTCATCGTCATGGATACGGTCATTTGATCCAATGGAATCTGATCAAATAGAATTTTCATATCTTCGATGGAATCCACTGCCACACCGGCCTTCCCGATATCGCCAACGACTCTGGGATGATCGGAGTCATATCCTCGATGGGTGGCAAGGTCAAAGGCTACTGACAGCCCCTTTTGACCGGCCGCAAGGCATCTTCGATAGAATGCGTTGGATTCTCTGGCGGTTGAAAAACCGGCATATTGGCGGATGGTCCAGGGTCTACCGGCATACATGGTAGCTTTGGGTCCCCGAACGTAAGGCGGCAATCCCGGCAGCGTGTTTATATGCGCCATGCCCTCAATATCTTCTGCGCTGTAGAGAGGTTTGACCGGGATGCCTTCCGGCGTCATCCAATCCAACGACTCGAGAGGTTTGCCTCTCAGCTCCTTGGTTGCAAGATCGACCCATTTCTGTTTATCTGGATGTTCAGACATAATTATTCACTCCTTTAGGGGATAAATATGCAGCTGCGATACGATGGGATCGCTAAAAGCGTGATCACCCGAAATCATATTGTTAAACTCAGCCTGACTCAGGTATTATCTTTGACACAGCTCCACGAGTACCCCGTTGGTAGATTTGGGATGCAAAAATGCTATCTGGGCACCACCGGCACCTCTTCTGGGTTTTTCATCAATCAACCGAACACCCTTTTGCCTGAGTTCCTGTAGAGCAGACTCAATATTTTCTACTCGAAAGGCGACGTGCTGAATCCCTTCACCTTTCTTTTCCAGATATTTGGCAATGGGCCCATCCGGTGCTGTCGATTCCAACAGCTCCACTTCACTTTCGCCCACTGGGAAAAAAGCGGTGGTCACTTTCTGCTCTTCCACTGTCTCGGAACCTTCAAACTCCAGTCCCAAAACATCGGTCCAGAAATTTTTTCCCTGATCAATACTGTTTACGGCAACCCCAAGATGATCAATTTTCAAGACCTTCATTGTTCCTCCTGTTTGAATTGAGCTATGCTCTCGCTGAAAAGGGCGATGAGAAAAGGAAGAATGCGCTATTCAACAGTGAGAGGATTCCATCGTATGATGGGAATTCTCCTTGGGCCCATCCCCCCCCTTCCTTCGTCCTTCAGATTGACCGACTGCCTGAATGCCAGGCTCTAAAGCTTTCGCAGCATGCGCTTCCGCTTCCGCATCAGGGTGCTGATTCGACGGATACGACCTCGGGCACTTCCTCTTTTAGAATTTTCTCAATTCCGTTTTTGAGGGTCATCTGAGACATCGGGCATCCCCCGCAGGCACCTTGAAGTCTGACTGTCACAATGCCGTCCTGGACATCCACAAGTTCCACATCACCGCCATCGGCTTGAAGCATGGGTCTGACTTTATCCAAGGCTTTTTCGATTTTTTCTTTCATGGTATTTTCTCCTTTGGTTGTTTTGGTTCGTAGTGATCATTAGATAAGCTAATGATTAAAATGTCCTTTACGTTGCATTGTATCTCTAAATCCGAATTCCGAATTCGTTGAATCTGCGTTTCACCTTCCCACTTCCGAGATCAATAACCCGAAACCTTATAGTGCGCTTAATTCTCCAATTTCTGATAGTATGCTTTTCTAAACGCTTCGAATTCATTTGCCAATATCGCCTGCCGTATCTTTTTCATAAAATTGATAAAAAAGTAGACATTATGGATGGTGTTTAGGCGATAAACCAGCAATTCCCTCGCCATGTACAGATGCCGCAGATAGGCTCTGGAATAGTTTCGGCAGGTATAGCATTGGCAGCCGCTGTCCAACGGTTCAGTATCCTCTTTGTACTGTGCGTTGCTGATGTTGACCGTGCCGAATTGAGTGAAGATCTGGCCGTTTCTGGCATTGCGGGTGGGTAAAACACAATCAAACATATCCGCACCCAGTGCCACGAGTTCAATAAGGTTTTCAGGGGTCCCCACTCCCATAATGTACCTAGGCTTGGCTGCCGGCAAATGAGGCAGCGAATGCTCCGCGATTTCCAGCATCAGTTCTGTAGGTTCGCCCACACTCAATCCACCGATAGCATAGCCAGGAAAATCGATTTCCATCAGCTCTTGTGCAGATCTCTGTCGCAGGTCCCTGCACATACCCCCTTGAACAATGCCAAAAAGGGCGGTATCTCCGCCACTGATTTCCTGCCAGGCGCACTTGCATCTTTTCGCCCAGTTCGTGGTTATTTCAAGGGCAGTCAGACTGTCCTTTTTGGTAGCCGGATATTGGATACAGTCGTCGAGGCACATGATAATATCTGAGCCCAGACAGTTTTGAATTTCAATGACGTTTTCAGGTGTCAACAAATGACTGGATCCGTCAAGATGTGATTGAAAAGTAACCCCTGCTTCAGAGATTTTTGCCAGCTTCGCCAGAGAAAACACCTGAAATCCGCCACTGTCTGTCAAGATCGGTCCATCCCAGTGCATAAATTCGTGGAGCCCCCCAAAACGGCCGATGACATCGCAGCCCGGCCTGAGGTATAAATGGTAGGTATTTCCAAGGATGATCTGTGCACCGACATCCTGCAGCTCTTCCGGGGTTACCGATTTGACCGAACCCCGGGTCCCGACAGGCATAAAGACCGGGGTTTCAACGACCCCGCGGGAAGTGTGGATGATTCCGGCCCGGGAGCGGGATTCGGTTGACTGAGCAATTAATTCAAATGAGAACATGGTCATGCTATTGGTTTGTAGTCCGCTGTTTGTTGTAATGAGATTTCGCTGTTATAAGCTGTTAGCGTTTTCAAAAACTTTCCTCATTCAAGTCTATTGCATCAATAATTCTCGTTTGCGAACCCGCCACGGACAATTGATCACTTACAACCGACCTTAAAGGACCAGCATCGCATCTCCGTAGCTGTAAAATCTGTATTTCATGTCAATTGCCTTCTGATAAGCATTCAGTACGTTCTCCCGTCCAGCAAAGGCCGAAACCAGCATGAGAAGGGTTGATTGGGGTAAATGAAAGTTGGTGATCATGGCATCAACGACCTTGAACTTATATCCAGGTATAATGAACAGATCACAACTTCCGCTGCCAGATGATATCTTCCCATTTGAATTTACAGCATATTCAAGCGTCCGTACACTGGTGGTACCGACGGCAAATACCCGTTTTCCATTGTTTTTTGCATGATTGATGACTTCGGCTGCTTTTGCATTAATCGTAAACGGTTCTGAATGCATTTGATGCTTCCGAATATCGGATACCCTTACCGGAAGAAAGGTACCGTAGCCCACATGCAAGGTGAGGGCGACGACACCCACACCGCCGGCGTTCAGCTTGCTTAACAGCGCTTGGGTAAAATGCAGACCAGCGGTTGGCGCGGCAATAGCGCCTTTGGGCCCTGCGTAAACCGTCTGGTAAGCCTTTCTGTCATTGCAAGGGCCCTCCTCGCCATAATTTCTCTTAATATAAGGCGGAAGCGGCACTTGTCCAATTTCGTCCAAGAGTGTTCCAAAATCACCGTTGACAAAAAATTTTAACGTATGCATTCCGTTGCAAGCACCCAAAACTTCGGCATTCAAACCGCCTTCGAAAAAAATCCTCGTTCCAGGTCCGGGCCGCTTGGAGGCCTTGATGAGGCATTCACAAATAACCTCTCCAGTTTGATCACCTGACTGGCTGCTATCTGCATAGTTGCATACGAGGATCTCAACTTTGCCGCCGGTCATTTTGTTACCATCAAGGCGGCCGGGAACTACCGCCGTGTCATTGACAACCAGGACATCACCCGCTTCAAAAAAATTAACAATTTCGTTGAAACGATGATGGGCAATGGCACCGGTCTGCCGATCAAGGCGCAAAAGATTCGAACGATCCCGAAGCGCCGCCGGTTTTTGCGCTATCAAGTCAGATGGCAAATCGTAGTGATAGTCGGTTAATGAAAACATAGCGCTGAAGCGTTTGAAAGAAACATTTCTAAATTATCTAAAGCAAAAATAATCGGTTCAAAAACTGCTGATCTAAATAATTACACAGATAGAGCGAAGCGACTCCTTCATTCGTCATACATCATTCGTCATTTTTTTCTCAGGTTCTACCAAAATAGATCAAACACATCCCGATCGCCATGAGAACGAACCCAAACCTGCGCAAAGAACTTTCGGGAGTGCCAACAATCTTTTGGATCCAGAATTTCATTTTTTCAGGAAACGCAAAATATGGCAATCCTTCAACAATCATAACCATTCCGAGGACGCACAAAAAAAATTTCATTATTTTCAGACCTGCTTTTTCTGTCACTTTTAAAAATGGTCTATATAATATTTTGTCTCAAGTTTTGTCAAAATAAATCGGCCAATTGCTTCAGACGCAGTGGTTTTTGATGGACCCAAGCTCTTTAAATGAATTGTTTGGGATCCTTGAGATGGCAGCTTCGAGAGATTGCTGGGTAAAAAGATGGCTGGGGCAAGCACAAAAACGATCGGCAAAATTATGATGGGGGGGCACATCCGAAATCGGATGAATCTCCCCGCGGCAAGCCGCGGA
>JASFSK010000169.1:0-8543 GCA_050114455.1 Desulfobacterales bacterium
CCCCCTGGCGGGGAGCGCCCGGCGTGATACCTCATTTATGACCTTATCGGTTGAAAATATGGCGCGCAACAATCTCGTCGATTGCCTGGTTTATTACAGAAAACGATTTGTCTTTGTTGAAGATATCTTGGCCAATAACCGGAAAACCATAAAATTAAATTTGGCGAATTTGAAAAAAAAAGAAATCTTCGGTGAACATGAGGTCAATGCGATTGTCAGGCGTTTTGAAGGCCATGGATCCGGCTCCTATCTTCGAGAAGCACAACAGGTGCTGGTAGCAGACCTACTGCATCAAATTCATGCTAAATATAAATCCAGCCCCGACAGCCTGATTTTGGTCGGATGGATGCAAACCGGCTTGATTCAACCGAAATTAAATCCATCCAATCCGTCGGGGACCGGTATTACCGTCATCAATTGGGAACTTCCGCTGGAGACAATTCTATGAAGTTCTATTTTTTAACGGATGAATCTGAAAAATCCTTAGCGCCTTTTTTTTCAAAGCCGGTATTGGATGCAGTGATGGCCTCTGCTGTTATTGTGGGAGCAGTCTTGGTGGTGTTTTGGACGCACCGCCCGCTTTCCGATCTAATTTTGACCGGTAGCGAGCCGAAATTTTTTTTTCTAATTTTTGCGACGGCCCTGGTTGTGAATTCGTATGTCAATCTTTGCTGTGGCGGTGGTAGTCTGGTACGAAAAGGCTACCACATGATAAATTATCCAACCGATACGGTCACCCATGAAAAAGAGATTAACTTTTTCGGGTATGGCCTGATCGAGTTTTTATTGCATGCAATCCTATTGCTGCTACCATTGTTGCCCCTGCTGTCTCTGGCTGTTTTCAGCTCAGCGCTATCGATGATCACATTTATGGCTGCTATATTCGTGTTGTACACCACCGCGTTGTTTTGTCGGATGTCCGGCTTTTTGGTATATTTGTTATGGGGCAGATCGAGTACCCTCGGTTACTTTGTCGGCCGGGTGATCATGATTTTTTTCGTCTTTGCAACCGCCCTGTTTGCGCCGGCGATCAATCCGCTGCAGCTTCTATACCGCCTAAACCACAGCCCCCAAAACTTAGGCTATCCCCTTGCAATTTATTTGGCGGTTGTCTTGCCGGCCGTTGGTTTTCTGATACTAGTTAGTAACGCCTTGGTCAGACGCCATATAAGCAAAAACAGGCATTCAAAGGGCCTGGATCCCGGGGATTGTGTTAACTCCCAAAATTTAGATCATTCCCGAGAAGGTTGAAGTCATGAGCTGTGAATTCAACATAAATTAACCTTGGTGAACCCTGAACCCTAAACGCTGAACCTTAAACTTTTGAACCCAAACGGAGCATCTACCGTGAGCGCCGAAGTTTCGTTTACCGGTCAAATTACAAGAATAAAACAACGCCTTTTGATCTTGGCCGTTCATGGGATAGTGCTCAATGCCGCTATATTTTTTTTATCCTTCTCTGCCTTTTTTTTGATACTCAAGAGATTCGGAATGACAAATTACGAAATGGATGGCGGTTGGTATCTGCTTTCCATCGGAATCTCGCTCTTGGCAGCACTGTTCATCGGCATTTTGAGGAGACCTAACTTACCAAATGTTTTAATTGCAATCGATCAACGCCTGAAACTCCAGGACAGACTCAGTACTGCCTATGAATATCTCAAATTTAGCAAGAAGAACGAATTTACTGACTTACTGCTGAACGATGCGACCACAACGCTGAGCCAAATAAAAAACAAACCACTCGTGCCGGTCAAATTTTCTGTATTGCATTTGCTGGCCCTCATTTTGCTCAGCACCAATATCTTATTATACTCGGGTGTTTTTCATAGATCGGATTATAGACAGATTCCACCGGAATCAAGAAATATCGACAATGCCGTCCGTCTGTTGAAAAATTTCTCGATTGGTCGTATCGAAAATAAGGTTGTCCAGAAGTCCAGATTTCAACGTGTTTACAATCAAAAGCTCGAAAATCTCAGCAACCAGTTAAGTGACAGTTCAAAACCGTTTAAACAGCGCTATGCTGAAATGGACAGGTTCCTGAAGGAAATCGAAGGTGAGCAAGCCCGTCTGGCAGATGCGCTGGCCAAAAAACTGGATTCGGCTGCTTTCAAAGACTTAGGCATTCAGGATATTCCAGATCTGGCCAATTTATCATCAGCTCAATTGGAAAAACTCAAAAGGCTTCTTAGCAAAACGCTGAACAACCAGTTGCCTGATTCTTTCAACCAGACGATAGAATCCTTGCAATCGCTAGACCGCATCGAAAATCTCATTTCGAGGATATTGGATGACCTTACAGAGGGCCGATCTTCGGTTGCTGATTCGGCTGAGCCTGCCCCAACTGAACAGGTGATCTCTCAGTCAACCGATAGCCCTGACGATTCACCCGATGCGCCGAACGGGCCCCCTTCAGACGGGCAATTTTCACACCCCAGCCGAAACGCTGCGGATCGAAACTCACCATCAGGTTCGGGGAAATATCAAAGAAACAGTGCTGACCTGGGGGGTGAAGTTGATCAACCTGAAGGACATTCAGCTTCTGCCGGAAAGGGACGATCAGATGAAAAGAAAAAATCGAGCTATGACATTGAAAATTCACCCGGCTTGGCGCTGCAGGATAAAATTCCGTCTTCCCCGGCGAGAAGCTATCTCATTCATATCCGCGCCTTGACCAACACTGGTGAAGCCCGTTTAAAGGAAGAAGAAATTTATCGAACCTATCGTAAGGAGGTTGAAAGCGTCCTCCAAAAGGAAGATATGCCATTAAATTACCGCGAGTATATCAAGAACTATTTTATTTCGATCGGATTAAATGCAGAAAAAAATGCCCATGAATCTAAATGAAGAAATCCAATCCATCAGAAAGAACTTCGAGCTGATTATCGAAGAGCTGGCAAAAATCGTTGTGGGCCAGGAAAATTTGATCAAACATCTTTTCATTTGTCTGCTCTGTGGCGGCCATGCCCTCATCGAAGGTGTGCCGGGGCTTGGCAAAACGCTGATCGTGCGATCCTTGAGTAAAATTTTGGATCTCAAGTATTCCCGGATTCAATTTACACCGGATTTGATGCCGGCCGATATTCTCGGTACCAATATCGTCAAAGAAGATGACAGGGGAAATCGCTATTTTGAGTTTTATAAAGGGCCGATATTTGGCCAGCTCATCCTGGCCGATGAGATCAATCGGGCCAGCCCTAAAACGCAATCGGCCCTTTTGGAGGCGATGCAAGAAGGAAAAGTGACGGTATTCGGCTCCCAATACAACCTGGAACCGCCATTCATGGTGCTGGCAACCCAGAACCCGATCGAAATGGAGGGTACCTATCCGCTGCCTGAAGCCCAGATCGATAGATTTTTCTTCAAACTAAAAGTCAATTACCCCGATCGGGATGAGCTCCACCGAATATTGGATAAGACCACCGAAGATTATCACTATGAATTGAGTCAAGTTATCGGGGCCGATTCTATTCTTAAGATGAAATCCCTGGTCAAAAAGGTGCCGGTAGCGTCTCATATCAAGGACTTTACCACCCGGCTGGTATTGGCAAGCCATCCCGATAATGAACAGGCAACCGATCGAATTAAGGAGTACGTCCTGTTTGGCGCAAGTCCCAGAGGCGTTCAGAGTTTGATTTTAGCCGGCAAAGTCTCGGCCCTGCTAGAAGGCCGATACAATGTCTCGTTAGAGGACATCAAAAATGTGGCCAAACCCGCCTTAAGACACCGCCTGGCGCTCAACATTAGAGGTGAAACCGAAGGCCTGGATGTGGATGAACTGGTAGATGAGATGTGGAACGATTTGGATGGGAGCTAAGCTAGGTTAAAGGAGTGGCTTTAAAAAATTATTTTAGGGGTCAGGTGTCAGGTTTCGGGTGTCAGTAATGACAGACTCTGGATGCTCGATTCTGGATGCCTGATAAAACTATCTGTTAGAGGGCTGACGGGTTAAGGATACACGCTGTTAACAGATTGGTTTAAGGAAAATGGCTAAATGTCAGGTGTTGCAGGTGCAGGAATAAGAACACACGGCAGAAGGCGCAGGCGTAAAGTGGGATTGAGAAAAATTCCACGCTTCCGCTTTCCCCATTCCGAATTCGTATTTCTGTCCTCTTTTTTCTGAAATCTGTCTTCTGCTTTTTGGCATCTGTCCTCTGACCTCCGTCCCCAAACACCCGGAGCGACCCATGTCCGATCCACTTGATTGTTTTTTAGACGATGCCTTCTTAAAACAATTGGAAAAACTTAAGATTGTATCGCGCAAGAGCACCCGCAATCCGCGCCGCGGCGAATATCGCTCCTGGCAAAGTGGGGAGGGATTTGAGTTCCTGGATTTTAGAAAATATCATCTGGGTGACGACCTACGCTATGTGGATTGGAGTGTTTACGGGCGCCTCGATAAACTGTTTATCAAGCTGTTTCACGCCGAAAAAGGACAGACCGCTCACATCCTGCTGGATATCAGTCGGTCAATGGGCAGCGGCACCCCGTCTAAAGACATCACGGCCAAAAAGATTGCCGCTGCCCTCAGCTACATCTGTTTATCCAATTTGGATAAAACCGGCCTGATGGCTTTTAACAATCAAATTGTTAATATCAAACCACCCGCCAGGGGTAAAAAGCAATACCTTGAAGTGCTTAAATTTTTTCAGTCACTCACACCGTCTGATCAAACCAATCTGAATGGCAGTCTGAAAGCCTATGCAGCTGTCTGTAAAAATCCGGGAATCGCAATCATCATCAGCGATTTTTTCGATCCCAAAGGCTATGAAGATGGACTGAAGGCATTGGTGTATCGGGATTTCGATATTAATTTAATTCAAGTCATGGATCATGAGGAACTCAATTGGTCCAAGACCGGCACCCTTCTGCTCAATGAATGTGAGACCGGAGAAAAAAAAGTAACCTTTGTGGATAAAAATGTATTGGTACTTTACCGGCAAAAGATCGACGAATTTATCAGCGGCATTAAAAGCTATTGCGGGCACTACGGCATGAATTATTTTCTTTGCGATACGCGCATACCCTTTGAGAATCTCTTAATGGATTATCTTTCAAAAGGAGCGCTGTTTCGCTGATTTTAATCCACAGATTTCGCAGATTACACGGATTAATTAATCCCTTATACCCTCAGCATGCTCCGCGTCTTTTGCGGTGAATGAAAAATAACTATTAATAGCTCCTCTTGGGGCACCATTTAAGGGGTTGTGATTCACTGTGTAGGAGCGGCTTTTAGCCGCGATTAAGTGTCGGGTGGAACATCATGCCCGCCTTATTTAAATCGGCTTGCTCACCGATCCTAATTCAGTAGTATAAATTTAGAAGTTTAACTCGGATTTTCTTCTACTCAGATTCTGCATCCCGCATACCAAAATCCGAATTCATTCTTCTAGTTTTATAAAATTATTTTTGAATGATGCAATTTTCAAGCCCATATATGCTTTGGATCCTACTGGCCATCCCCATTCTCATCATCATCCACACTTTAAAACCAAAACCCAGGCCGGTTGATGTCACCAATCTCTTTTTGTGGACCAAGGTGATAAAGGAAAGACGCCGCAATGTGAGCTTCGAAAGATTGAAAAGAAATTTGCCGCTGTTGTTGCAGATCCTGATTGCAGGCCTGGCCGCTGTGGCGCTGGCCAAACCCACCTGGACGCACTTGACGGCCAGAAAGGGCAATATGGTGCTGGTTATGGATACCAGCGCCAGCATGAAGGCCAGATCCGAATTCGGTGCACGCTTTGATCAGGCTCGAAAAAAAGCCCTCGATTTAATTGAAGAACGGGATCTGGATCAAAAAATTCTTATTGTTGAAGCCGGCAAAAAACCTGTCGTAAAATCTGGCTTTATTGAAAATTCGAGTCATGCCCGAGACGTGGTCAAGAAACTCCAAGCCACGGACGCCGCCGTCAATCTAGAACCAGCAATATACCTGGCCCTTTCCTTTGTTGATCCTGTCAGAGAGGATTCGCTCTATCTGATTACCGATGGTGCCGCTGAAAACTTTTCTGCTCTTATAAAAAACCATCCTAATATTCAGCCAATTATCATTGCCGGCGGGGAGCAAAACATCGGAATTACAAAATTCGAATTTCGACAACTGTTCGACCACCGTGACCAATATGAATTCCTGTTGGAAATTAAAAATTTCGATCCCAGCCCGCTGGAATGTCCCATCCGCATATCCATAGATGGGGTCGGATTATTTGATCGTGTCATTTCTTTTGGGGCAGAGGAAAGAAAAAGGTTGATTATCCCTTACTCGGGTCTCATCAATGGAATTGCCAGAGCAACGCTAAATATTGAGGATGACTTTGAAGTTGATAACCAGGCCTATCTAGCCCTAACTGCAGTCAAAGATATTTGGGTGTTATTGGTTTCGAAAGGAAATGATTTTTTAGAAAAGCTTCTAGCAGCCTACCCGAATGTCAGAGTCAATTCTGTAAAAGAAATTATTCCTTCTTCTTGGCACGACCAAACCGCCCGTCATGATATCGTCATTGTTGATCGCATGAATTTCCCGCAAACCGACCGAGGAAATTTCCTTCTCATTGACGCCTATTCTCCATCCGTACCCATAGCTAAAACCGGCCGGGTTCGTCGACCAGAGATATTGGACTGGGACCGCAACAATGCTTTGATGGCAAATGTCAATCTCAGCGGGTTAATTATTGAAGAGGGTGCCAAACTCCAGGCAGATGATCGGCTGAAACCGGTGATTGCGTCAGATAGGACAGGGTTAATGTACGAAATTGAAAAAAACGCCCTACGGGTGGTTTTATTGGGCTTTGATATTTCCAAATCCGATCTTCCTTTAAAGGTTGCCTATCCGGTGATGATGAGCAATATTTTCAATTGGCTTAATCCGCATAAGCTTGAATTTTCCACCTTCCAAATCCAGGCAGGAGAAACTTTTGATATTTATTCAAAGCCCCAAACAGATGTCTTATTCACCAGAGCACCCAATGAAAAATGGGAAAAGCATCAGGTTAAAACGAATCCTTTGGAATATCAGAATACCGGCACAGTGGGCGTTTACACGATCGCTGAAAATGGTAAAGAGCGTTATTTCACAGTAAATTTAGCTGATGAGTCCGAGTCTGACATCGCCTCGACGGCCCTTACAGATACACCCGATCAATCTGAAATATCACCGATCTCAGAAAAAACTTTCACAGACCGGCCCATATGGATGCTTTTTATTTTAGTCAGCTGTGCAGTGCTGATATTTGAATGGTATGCATGGTTGAGGTTGAGGTAAAAGCGAATATCGAATATCGAACAGCAGAATATTGAATGTTGAAAGATGGTATTCTATCTCTTTTACTTATATTGTGAAAGACAGAGCGGAGCGATTCCACCCTTCGATATTCAATATTCGATATTCTGCTGTTCAGCGGTTGGCTTTTATTCATAATAGTTACTGCATCTCAATGAAAAATACCTGAAACCAAATTTGCTCACTTTGATAATTAGTGAACATATGTTCTTATCTCTAAACAAGCCGATATACCTGACCGTTTGTCTTCTAATACCCCTCATCTGGTTTCTGATGAGACGATTTTCTGTTGGGGACAGATTGTCCAGAAAAGATATGGCTTTGAGCGTTATCAGATCGTTGCTGGTGGTTATATTGGCCTTCGCCCTGTCGCAGCCAAAACTGTTGAGTCAATCAGATCAGGTCAATGCTTTTTTCTGTTTGGATATTTCGGAAAGTATTCCGCGCGACCAAAGGCAGAAAGTAAAAGCATTTGTTGAACAGACGGCGGCTGAAATGCAGATCGAAGATCAGGCTGGTGTTATCGTCTTTGGAAAACGTGCCCTTATAGAAGTATCTTTGAGCAATCGTTTGGATGACCTCAATATAAAATCAATTGTAAATTCACACAATACCAATATTTATGATGCACTTCGGCTGGCCATCGGAAGACTTCCCCAGCAGGGGAAAAATAAAATCGTGCTATTTAGCGACGGCAATGAAAATCTTCAGCATTCGCGGGACATGGCATACCTGGCGGGATCACTTGGTATTGAAATTTACCCTGTGCCGTTGGTCACCTGGTTTGGAAAAAATGAAGCCTTCGTTAAATCTTTGGAGACGCCTTCAAATGTCAATTTGGAGACACCTTTTGAAATCAAACTCGTTGTCGTCAGCTCGGTAAAAAATACTGGTGAGCTGGTGATCGTTAGAAACGGAACCTTGATGGTCCAGCAAGTCGTAGAGCTAAACGATGGGATCAATCTTATTACCTTTGCAGACACGATTTTTGAGCCTGGCCTCTACTTATATAATGCAGTGGTAAATTTTTCTGATGATACTTTTTTTCAAAACAATGAAGGGCTTTCTTTCACTAAAGGAACCCGGCATGCCCGAATTTTGTACCTGACAGACAAAGAACTGCGCTCAAATGACCTGACCGAAGCATTACAGGTCCAGGGATTGGATGTTGACCTCAAGCATATTAAAAATATTCCAGGCGAAATCCATGGATTTGTCGATTATAATGCGATTATAATTGACAACGTGTCGGGAAGAT
>JASFSK010000170.1:0-8469 GCA_050114455.1 Desulfobacterales bacterium
ATATCACTCAAAGCGATGGCTCAAAAGCGGCTTTCAAATCGCCAACTCGTCATGTCGACCGTCACAGCAATAAGTCCCGACAATACAACCACAGCCATCTACGATATGGTAGCAACAGGATTTGGCGGTAGACCGATCGTTTTTTTCTTACGGCATGACGATTACGATGGCAGCGGACCTGCGCGGCAGCAATATTCCGTGTTAGTTCTGCCTGACCGGGATGGGTTCGCACTGAGCTGAGTGGTAATCAGGCCCCACTATCAACCAAGCAAGGGCCGATACCCCCGTCTGGCTGGCGACGTTGCCAAACGCGGGCCGACCGGTGGTTTTTTCGCGACCGGCAGCCGATTCCCTGGTGGAGAAATTTTATTACCATCCTTGAAAATCACGGATCGCCTCATCCGGAACACGATCGTGTTCAACATCAGAGATGGCCTCATCCAGAATCTCCAGGGCTTTTTCAATTTCATTATTTCCAATGATTAGCGGCGGTGTGAATTCCAGCACATTAGACTGCAAACCGACATAATACAGCACCGCTCCGAGTTCATAAGCGCGATAGACCACTTTGGCCGTTTGAATTACGGCGGGTTTTCGTGATTCCCGATCCCCGACCAACTCAACGCCCAGCACGAGGCCCCTTCCCCGGACATCCCCCACAAGAGGATGCGATGATGCCAACTGCTGCAGCCCGGAATAAAAAATCCCTCCGAGTTCGGCCGCACGGTCGCATAGGTTTTCAACCTGTATGGTTTTCAACACCGCAAGTCCGGCTGCTGCCGATACCGGATTGCCGCAAGTCGTTTCCATGGCAAATGCCTGGGCGACATCCAATACCGCCGCCGGACCCACTACTGCCGATAGGGCCAGACCACCCCCCAGGCCCTTGCCGAAGGTGATGACATCAGGGGACAGGTTTTCATGCAGGAAACAGTGCATTCTGCCGCTACGTCCCAGACCCACCTTGACTTCGTCGCATAAGATCAAGGCCCCGTGAGGCTGCAGTCGGTCCTGGACGGCTTTCAGAAAGCCGGGCGGCGGCACGATCAAGCCGCCGTCGGACATAACAGGCTCCATGAAAACCGCCGCAACGTCTTCCGGCGGACAATCGGTTTGCAGGTGATAGTCCAAAAGCTGCAAAACAGCCTGGCCGCTTGAATCTCCCATAAACGGCCGATAGGGATCCGGATACGGTAGAAATAATATCCCCGGGAATTTTGACGCACCACTTTGGGAAGAATGACCGGAAATACTCATAGAGCCCGAGGTGCCGCCATGATAGGCGCCAACAAATGATACAATCCGGGAACGTCCGCCGGACGTCAGCATGGCCCTCATGGCGGCTTCGTTGGCACCCGAACCCGAATGGCCCAGCCAAACCCGTCGATCTGCCGAACCCGGTGTCAATGCCAGCAGATTTTCGGCCAATTCGACGGCCGGGCGATTCACAGCCGAAAGAATACTGGCGCCTGCTTGCCGCCGGACGGCATTTGCGACAGCTTCTTGGACAGCCGGATGCCCGTAACCCAGACTGGCAGCCCCCCAGGACGCTGATAAATCCAGCAGTCTACGGCCGTCTTCTTCGATTAAATAGCATCCCTCCCCAGTGACAATGGAATGGGGGAAAAACCGAAGTTTTTGGATGGCGGCAATTGCCTCGGCATCTCTTTGCTGAAGATTATTAGCCACTATTTGTAACTCCATGATGGTGGTGAGCATCTCATAGCAATTATGGTCTGATTGAGGTTTTTCGCATATTGAGTTGCTCTACAACCCAAGATCCTGGTTAATTAAGATAACCTTTATTCTGCCTTTGGGATGAGACTTTTCGTGAATCGTCCATATATTGCAGATTCTTTCAGGGCTATAGCAATCCATGCAATATGATGTCTTTGCGCACGGTGTTTTCTTGCCATGTCTGATGGCATTTGCAGGTGCGGCAACATTCTTAATTCGAATCATTGCCTCATCGAGGCTCGAAACGATTTTATTTCGACCGACCACAATCACAACAAATTTGGGGCCAAACGTAATGCCCCCGACTCGGTTTCCTATCATATCCAGGTTTACCAGTATTCCAGATTCTATGACGGCATTGGTACCGGTAAAAAACAGATCCGTCAAAATGGCCTCTCGCCGACGTTCCATGCTTTTATCCCGGGATATATTCTCTCCAAAAGTTTCAATCAACCTTATCCCGGGCTTTTCTCGCAAGTATGACAATATGCCCGTCGCGTAGAGCGTCATAGAGTCACCCCATGATACGCTTTGGATATCCAAACCCGGCAGAATCTGCTCGATTAAAATGTTTTTGGCATCAGATGGGGTTTGGGCGACAAACGTGCTGAAATTGTTTTTTTCCAATGCTTCTTTGCACTTGTTTAATCGTAGTTCCCAATATTTTTTCATCGTTATATTCACCCCGGACCCTCATTGATGCTAATAATTGCAGGTCCGACAATTTGTATGCGATCACTCGAAAAGGTGACCATTGAATCCGTCAGGTTACGGCATAGACAAGAAAGGCGCCGAATAAAATGGCCAAAAGTCCACCGATACGTCCAAAGTGAGGCGCAAGACCAAGTGCCCACGACATTAATCTTTTGAAGTTCCTGCGTCCCACAATGGCCAAAACAGCGGCGGCAACAATCGAAACCCATCCAAGGACCAGAATCGCTGTCGGGAATTTGGAGGCTGCCGCACACACGATCAACGCCAGGCCCAATATAACTCGAAGAACGACTGCTAAAATGTGCATGCTCAACGATTCCAAATGTCTGCGAAGCAGTCTGAAAATCATATCAGGGTTGATCAGGATGATCAGGCCTGCAATGATGGTCACGGCGCTGAATGCGATAATCAAGTATGCCAAAGGTTAACCTCGTATAGGAAACTGATGAACATCAAACGTCTAACATAGAACTTCAAATCTAAGATTTGAGGGACCATTAACGCCGCTCCCATTTAAACTGGAACTCAATTTCCTCCATTTTGCCCTCTCTCTCATGCTCGACATTGAATATGGCAGTTGATGGCACGAATATCCTCTCCCCTGCAATTTGGATTTGAAAATTTTTCCCTTGTTCCAGGCAGTCGGCAAGCCTCCGCAATTTGGCCACCATTTGCTTTACGGAGTAGCCTTTTTCAACATCACGATCGGGTTTTTTCATCTTTTACCTCCTTTCACTGTAATCAGGGAGCACCAGCAGGGTTGGCTCTGCTGTTCGTCTATGATTTAATCAAAGTTCTACAAGTATGGGCTAGCAGGTTGCTTACGACCCAAGATGATACGGCTAAGGTAACATATTTCAACAGCGAAGGAATGGTTGTGAGAAGCATAGAGAACCCGAAGGAGTACATTCACAAGAACTGGGATAGAACCTGATTGTAAAAATTTTCTACGATCTCGTTAAAACCATAGGCTAATTTTGTTTGATAAGCCTCCTCCTTCGTAAACCAATTCAATTTTTGACCTTCGGTCAGTTCGATTTCATCAATAACAAATTTGGCCCTGGCCCAAAATGTATATTCGATACGGTCTTCAAAATCAATTTCCGAAAACAGTTCAAAATCATCTAACGTCAAGTTCATTTCTTCTTTCATCTCTCGAACAATACATTGCTCAGGACTTTCAAAGTTTTCGACGTGTCCACCCGGGACATCCCACATGTTGGGATACGGTATACCAGGAATGTTATCTCTGAGAAATAGCAAAATCTGGTTGTTTTCATTCACGAATATAATGCTGGCACCTTTTCGTTTCATCTGGTTTTAACCCATCACAGTCGCTTTTGGTCATCACCTGAATCTTGCATGAAAATTACTGATAAGTTTGAATAATATATAATAACAAAAGGTTGTAATGATTTTAGTAGTAAAGAAAAATACCCAATTGGCAAAAAGGATGCCGATGGTTTTATCTCTTTAATTTTCACCCTTCGGGCGAGCCGGAGGCTCTCATATGCTGCGTTGCTAAGGATTTGAAGTAAAGAACTACGACGTCACCCTTAGACGCCTTGCCTATGAAAGCCTCCGACTCGTGCAAAATCCAGGTATCAACTCATTGCCTGGAGTTTGTTTTCCTAGAACTCGATACCGACTTGCGCCTTAAACCCAACATTGTACGGGTGCTTTAGTTCCTCCATATTGGTCACCATATCAGCCATGTCTATAATTGTTTCGGATGCATTACGGCCCGTTAGCATAATATGTACATGGGGTAATCGCTTTTTTAAAACCTCACATACGGCTTTCTCCTTTAAAAGTCCAAAGTCAATTGCCACCAGAATTTCATCCAAAATAATCATGTCATGGTCAGAGATAGCGATTGCATTTCGAAAACAATCCAGTCCCTGTTGCGCCAGGTAAATATCCAGCGGTTCGCAAGCTCTTGATTGGACAAAACCGGCGCGCCCGAATCGATTTACCTCGATCGGCAGATTGCACTTTTTCAACGCCTTTAATTCACCAATATTATCTTGTCCTTTCATGAATTGAATGATGAGAACCTTCAGTCCTTGTCCGGCGGCCCTCAGAGCAAGCCCAAAAGCTGCGGTCGTTTTACCTTTTCCGTTTCCTGTGTTGACAATTAACAATCCAGAGTCTGTTTTTTTCATCTCAGTACTCCAGGGTCTAAAGGTCTTCTAATTTCAAGTACCGCAGTAGGTTTTATAATTCTTATCACCGTCAATCGGCGGGTCCTGATACTCAGATGTTTGAGCCTGCTCTTCATACGGAGAGCGAAGGACCTGGAGGAACTCCTCAGCCGATGTTGCTTTTCCGGTCTGTTCACACGATTGAATCACTTTTTCGACGTGATGGTTTCTTGGGATTACCACAGGATTATGCCGTCGCATCAGTTCCTGAATTTGTTGATAATCGGTCTGTTGCTGGTCTACTCGCTGTTGCCATTGGACAAAACACTCCCCAAGTTGGTTTTGCATCTGAATAGCTGCAGCTCCGGACATCAAAGATTTGGTCAGGAGATCGAAGGTAACCGTGTAGTCCAAACTTTTGTCCTTGAGGCGGTTCAAAACAGAAAAGACTAGTTTGTGATCCTCTTGGTGAATCGAGGATAAGCCCAGCTTCTTTCCCATCATTTTCATATATTCTTTTTCAAAACGATCGGAAAACTCTGAAATAGCAGGTTTGACCTTATCCACCGCTCTGTTAACGTCGGCATCGATAAGGGGTAACAGGCATTCGGCAAATCGAGCTAAATTCCACTGCAAAACATCAGGCTGATTTCCAAAAGCATATCGACCCATCCTATCAATCGAGCTGTAGGTGGTCTGTGGGTCATAGATCCCCATCATGGCACAAGGGCCATAGTCGATGGTTTCCCCGGAAAGGGATGTGTTATCAGTGTTCATGACACCGTGAATAAACCCAACCCTCATCCATTCAACGACGAGTTGAATCTGTCTGTCAGCAACCTTTTTAATCAAAGAAACATATTGATTCTCTCCCTCTTTCTGCAACTCTGGATAGTGTCGCTCTATGGTATAGTTGCAAAGCGTTTTGAGAGATTGATGGTCCCCTCGAGCTGCGAAAAACTGAAATGTCCCGATGCGTATGTGACTTGAGGCAACTCGCGTCACCACAGCCCCCGGCAAGGTCGTCTCACGAAAAACCGGTTCTCCGGTGGTGACAACTGCCAGACAGCGGGTGGTTGGAACTCTCATAGCATTCATGGCTTCACTCATGATAAACTCTCGAACAGCAGGTCCGAGTGCACAACGGCCATCCCCCCCTCTGGAAAACGAGGTGCGGCCGGAACCTTTGAGCTGAATGTCCCATCTTTTCCCGAATTGATCCAACACCTCTCCGAGAAGATGTGCCCTGCCGTCTCCGAGCTGGGGAACAAAACTACCGAACTGGTGTCCCGCATACACAGTCGCGATGGGGTCTGATCCGGACATGATTGAATTGCCTGAAAAAGCTTGCGCCAGCGCCGCAGAATCATTTTTCAATTCATCCGGAATCATTAGCTGTTCAGCCAGGCTGGAATTCCACAAAAAGAGCTTAGGGTCCGGAAAATGTGTCGGCCGGATTCTTTCATAAAAAATTTCATCTAACGATGCGTAGGAATTTGAAAAATTCATTTATTTCAGGCCATTAATATAAAGTGAATAGAAATATTATGCTTCTCAAAACTCTATTTTTTAGAATGACTTGGTCTTCCCCCATAATTATCCTTATTATCTTCCCGGAAGTTCCGTCAACCAGTTTTTTCTACCCATGTCGTGGCTTAATGTCGTTTCTATTGGAATTGAAATGGTCCCACTTTTGTGCCCATCAAATTATACATACAAATTCTTTGCTATTGGATTTTGGTATAATATTTGCATAGTTGTAGTGCAGTCTATTTTGCAAAACTTAACAACCATACCTGGCAGGAGCAATTTTTACCATGCAAACTAACAAGAAAGAAAATAATGAACGGCAGCCTGTCATTCTATTTGCTGATGATGATGCCACATGCTTGGATGTCGGTGTAAAAATTCTCGAGAGCTTGGGTTACAATGTCTTGGAAGCTCGGGATGGACAAGAGGCAATTGAAGTTTTTCTAAATAATCAAAGCGAGGTGGACCTTGTCATTTTAGACATGAAAATGCCATACAATGGAGGTACCACCTTTTTAGAGTTAAAAAAGATCAATGCCAATGTTAGAGTTGTTATCGCCAGCGGATATGCCAAAGATCAGCAGATCAAAGAAATGATGGAAAAAGGTTGTCGTGGTTTCATTCAAAAGCCTTTTAGAATAAAATCATTATCCCAGAAAATAACGAATGCTTTGAGTGATTAGAACCAAAGTAATTTTTTGGGGAAAAGTCTGCAAGGAAAAAAAGTGACATCCATAAATAAATTATTGCACTGATTTATAGTCTTATTCTTTAGCCATTAGCTCACCCCGGTTGACAGCATAACTTACAGCGGGTTGCGTCTGCCCAAGACACTTGGCTAATTCAGTGGCCGTAAATCCCAACTCACGTTCAGCCCAATAACACAATAGACTTCTTGCTGCCATTTGGATTTTACGACGTCCTTTGGAATAGATCGCATATTTTTCAACGTCAAGTATCTCCATAACCCGCTGTTCAACCTTTTCAGTCGCAGGTGACTTCCCAAATATGGATATTACATAGTCGGTTTCCTGCCAGGCTCTTTTGTGTTTGTTCATCAAAGCACTGCGGCCACAATAAGCATACTGGTTGAGGTAAATATCCGTTAGACTTATACAGAGTCTTTAGGCTTCCTTATTAAATTAGCAGCTTTTAAGCGGTCGAAGCTAAATTCTCGATTCCCCATGATTCCTTCCGGCCTCAGTACCAGAATGATAATCATGAAGGCGGCCAGTAGCAAGGTTGTCATCCCGAGCATGCGGGGAACTTCAAAAAGACCAAAAAAACTGAATCCTTCCTCGATGGGCGCCAGGATTTCGACAAAACCGGTGATGAAGGCAGCACCGATAACAGCCCCGGTGATGCTGCCCAAGCCCCCGATAACTATCATGGTGACCACATTGAAGATCAAGTGAAGACCGAATACACGCGGGTAGAGATTTAGGATCAGGTGAGTCCACAAAATTCCGCCGACTGCTGTGAAAAAAGCACTCAGGCCGAAGGCATATACCTTGTACCGCAGCAGGTTGACACCCATGTGCTCGGCCATGTCCTGGTCCTGACCGATGGTAATCAGAGCCCGTCCGAAATAGGAACGCCGCAGTCGCAGGCAAATGACGATCAGTAAGATGGCAATTCCCCAGACCCACCAGATATTGGTGTGGGCCGGAAATTGGCGCAGACCCATCGCGCCGTTGGTAATGTCCGGAATGTTCTCGACAATCGTGATGGTGATAAAGTTAAGTCCCAGGGTGGCCAAGATAAAATAAAGGCCTTTGAGCCTCATGGCCGGCAGGGCCAGAATGACGCCGAACAGGGCACCGGCAATGCCGCCGATCAACAGGGCCGGCAAAAAGGGAACCTGGTTGTTTAAAATGACTGCCGGCAGCGCCAGGTCTACAATATCACGCTTGAAGGCAACCGGCAGGGTCAAAAATGCGGCCGCATAGCCGCCGACGAGCATAATCCCGCCGTGTCCGATAGAAAAGAGATTTGCCCAGCCGTTGGTGATGTTCAGCGACACGGCCAGAATCGTATTGATGCCGAAGAGCAACAGCAACGTCAGCCAAAAACTGGGTAGCATTTTTTCAGCCAGGAACAATAGCCCGATGATAACTGCGACAGCGAGTGTATTTTTGAGGTAAACCATATTTCTAAACGAAATAAACAAATGTCTAAAGTGGCCTAAATTGACTAAAATGCCTAAAATTAATGAAACGCTTTTGGATCTCGTCCAATATTTTGAATTTATCCCTGAAATCCGTTGGGTGTTTGAACCTTTGAACCCGGAACCCTTGAACCCCTGAACGCTTACTTAATACTTACCTAATGTTCGGCCTGAAAA
>JASFSK010000171.1:0-8469 GCA_050114455.1 Desulfobacterales bacterium
ACCCGGCACCTTTTAGTCGGGACGGGAACACTCCTCCGCTGGTGGCTTCACCCCAAAAACCGGTGAGCGGTGAAATTCCGGCGACCGCATACCGGCTGACCATGGGAATCGGGGAGCCGGTGAACGGTCCGGTGGCCATAATCATTGGATTTTCCGGGGACAACGGATCCAGTCCCGATGATACCCGGTCATAGATGAATGCGGCGGCCATGGTGGCGCCACCGATGTATTTCCGGCAGAAATCTTCTGAAATCGGAAGATCTTTGGTGGCTCTGCGAGATAGGTCAATTTCTAAAAATCTACCGTGATATCCCTTCATGATCTTATCCTCCCTTAGAAATCGATGTCCGTGCCATCATAGGCATAACGCATAATTTTTTCGCATTGCGCCACGGTGACGGGTCGGGGGCTTAAAATGCTCATGATATCACTGTGCGCCAATTCTGCCAATTTGGGCAATTTCGCTTCGAAATCCTCCCTGGTAATTCCGAAGCCCTCAAGTTTCAGGGGAACATTCAGCGATGTCAGGAAATCCCTGACTTTATCTACCAGGTGTTTCAAACCCGCTGCCGCTGTTGTCGCCGGTATATCAAGGGCCTTGCAAATCGTTAGATGTTTGTCTGTCACCTGGGTGCAGAACTGCATCGAATGGGGTATGAAAAATCCGACACAGAGCCCATGGTGCAAATGGAATACCGTACCCAATGAATGGCCCAAGCTGTGGGAAATGTGGCAGCCGCTCATACCAAAGGCAATACCGGCAATATTGGCGGCCATCATCATCCGAAAGCGGCCTTCGCGGTCATTGCCGTTTTGATAGACTTTGGGGAGCCACTGAAAAACCATTTGAATGGCCCGTAGAGCCAGGGGATCCGTGTAATCGTTGCCCGAGGGTGCAATGGCGGCATCCATGGCATGCGCCAGAACATCCAAGCCGGTGCCGGCGGTTAGATCGGGCGGCATGGAGATGGTGAATTCGGGTGAGAGGATGGCCACATCCGGTACCAATTCATCATGGGCGATGGGGATTTTACGATCTGTGGTCGCATCCTGAAACACAGCGGCGCCGGTGCATTCGGAACCGGTGCCTGCCGTCGTGGGAACTGCTACCAGCATGGCTTTTTGCCTGAGGTTGAGTTTGTCCAGGGGAGAAATCATGCCAAGATCGGTCAGATCCGGCCGCTCATACAGCAGCCAGGCCCCCTTCGACAGGTCCATGACCGATCCGCCACCCACGGCCATGATCAGATCCGGTTCAAATTCTTTAACGGACTCCGCGCAGGCATATACATTTTCCATGGGCGCCTCGGGCAGGGTTTTCGCCCATATCTCCGTCATAAATCCACCTGACTTCAGGAACTCGCAGACCTTCTTCGCATTGCGTTCGTTGAATTCATCGGCAATGATAAATGCGCGCTTTTTTTTACAGCGGTTTGCCAATGGATCGATGGTGGTGGGTCCGATCACCGGTCCTTGGGGGATCACATTGTAGCCGGCATAAATCCGGGGGGTAAAGAACAACGTGCTCAAGCCCTTGATGGATGTTGATAAAGCCAGCGGCGCCAATGCTTTTAAAGTGGGATCTTCAAACCAATAGCCCATCTATTGCCTCCTTTTTATATTCGGTACATATCGTATATAGACGGTAGATAACCAGCGGTCAATCATTTTAATACACCACACCATCTAAGTAATCTAAATTCCAAGACATATAGGGCCCACTGGTTTGACATTTAACGTTTAAGGTTATATGGTTCGACCAATCCCGAACTTCGAATGGAAATTTCACTCAAACTCAGGAAAAACAATGACCAAATCTCAGACTAAGATGCGAATAGAAACCGACAGCATGGGGGAAATAGAGGTTCCGGCCGATCGGTACTGGGGTGCTCAAACCCAACGTTCGCTGATCTATTTTTCCATCGGCAAAGACCTGATGCCCCTCGAAACCGTTCAGGCCATGGCAATCATAAAAAAGGCGGCGGCGCTGTCCAATCACAAGCTCGGAAGGCTGTCCAAAGAAAAAATGCAGCTGATTGTGAAGGCCGCCGATGAGGTTGTCGACGGCAAACTAGATGATCATTTCCCTCTTCATGTCTGGATGACCGGCAGCGGCACTCAATCCAATATGAATGTCAACGAAGTTATCGCCAATCGTGCCATCGAAATGGCCGGCGGCGAATTGGGCAGCAAAGACCCGATACATCCCAATGACCATGTCAACATGTCTCAGTCCTCCAACGACGTCTTTCCGGCGGCCATGAATATCGCTGCCGCCAAAGCCATTAAAGAAGTTTTAATCCCCCGGGTGAAAAAACTACGCAATGCCCTCGAGCGAAAGGCCAGGTCCTGGGCCGACATCGTCAAAATCGGTCGGACCCACATGCAAGACGCCGTCCCCATGACACTTGGCCAGGAATTTTCCGGCTACGTGGGAATGCTCGATGATGATATGGAATGCCTTGAGGGTGCGTTAAAAGGGCTTTACAAGCTGGCTCTCGGCGGAACAGCGGTCGGCACCGGCTTGAATGCCGGCAAGGATTATACGGTGGATGCCATAAAAAACATCTCCGCCATAACGGGCCTGAAATTTAGGCCGGCCCCCAACCTGTTTACCGTTATGGGCGCCCACGATGCATTGGTGCAAGCCAGCGCAACCATGAAAACACTGGCGGTTTCATTGTTTAAAATCGCCAACGATATCCGACTGCTCAGCTGTGGTCCAAGGGCCGGTTTTTACGAATTGAAGATCCCGCAGAATGAACCGGGCTCATCGATTATGCCCGGTAAGGTTAATCCCACCCAGTGCGAAGCCATGACGATGGTCGCAGCCCAGGTCATGGGGAACGACACCGCCGTGGCGATTGCAGGCGCCGGCGGTTTGCTGGAGATAAATCTGTATAAACCCATGATGATTTTCAACATCATCCAGTCTGTCCACATCATGGCGGATAGCTGCAACAACTTCAGCGATTTTCTGGTCGAAGGTATGGAACCGAACCATAGGAAAATCGATCGCTATTTGCATGAATCATTGATGCTCGTGACATCCTTGAGCCCGGTCATTGGATATGATAAGGCCTCTGAAATTGCGCATTTTGCCTTTGAAAACGATATGACGCTCAAAGATGCGGCTTTAAAACTCGGTTATGTCAGCGCCGAAGAGTTCGATCAAATCGTCGATCCCTATAAAATGGTACATCCGGACAGTTCTTAAAACAAATTCATTTGACACACCCACACCTTTTTCCTATACTACCCAAAAAATCAAGAATTTAAGACTGTTAAAGGAAAGCACGTGGAAAACTACATCAACAACAAGAATCGTCGAAAGTGGTGGATTATTAGCGTCCTTATTGTCCTTGGTCTCATCATCATTGTTTTTGGCGGATATCTGGTTTGGGATTCGATTCACACTGAAAAAGCGAAGCCACAGGCAAAAGGCAAGATTGAGAGGGTGGAGGAGAAGCCTCCCGAACTTCCACGAATGGCCAACCAGCCCCCGAAAATAAAGACCCCCGAGCCAATCACCCCTACTTACGCTCCGGATGCCCCTTTGCTCGAACAGGTACGGGAAGCAATGAGGAAGGGAATCGACCCGGAAGGCGCCCTTGCAATGGCGAAAAAACTCCCGGACAAACCGGAAAGAGCGGACGCCGCATTCATATTGCTTGAATATGCAGCTGAAGCCGAAAATGGAGAAGCCGCTCTTGAGGTTGGCCGCTATTTCGATCCGACCTATGCCGGGGACAGCGGTACGATTGTCAAAGACCCCGAACATGCCTACGAGTGGTACCGGTTGGCGCTGTCCCAGGGATTTACCGAAGCCGACGTTCATCTTTCAAATCTCAAGCAATGGGTTACCAAGCAGGCCGCGGAAGGATCCTATAAATCACGTGAGCTGCTAAAAAACTGGCAGTAGCCAATTGGTTCCGGTTTTACAAAGCTATTCTCTATTTGATCTCTACACCAGATTTTTTCGCGAAATGCGGATCATTTTCTTGGCTTAGATAAGTTACTTCATTTCCAGATCGAACCCTATTGAGCAATGGAGCGTGAAATGCAGATTATTAGACCAATGATCCTCAAGGCAGTCAGAATACTTCCTACATTCACCGTTACCATTGTCGGCCTGGTTTTCATTTTATCGGCCACCATAACGGCTCAGCAACGCAGCCCCTTGCTGATTGCCGGCAAGCGGACCTTATACCAAAAGGTGATCACTCACCCGGGAGCCAAATTGTTTGCGATCGATGGCGATTCCGTCAAGATCCTGGAGAATTGGATTAAGCCGTTTACTGTATATTACGTTTACGATCGGGTATCCGTGGCCGGTGAACCCTGGTTGGAGGTCGGGCTCTCCAGCACCGAAGGTGCGGTAGGCTGGATCAACGGAACCAAGGCATCCGACTGGAATCAGGCCTTGACCCTCGTTTTCACCGAAAGAACCGGCCGCCGCCCAGCACTTTTTTTCAAAGATCTTATTTCTCTTCAAACTGTGGCCAGCTCACCCACGCCTCGACTTCAAATATCCGAGCTGGCATCCCGGTTCAGTGCCATTCAATCCGGTGAAATCCCTCCATCCGAGGACTTTTCGTTGCTGGCCGTCGAACCGCCGCGGGAAGCGGTTTCAAAAAAGCGATTTTACCTTATACCCATATTTAATGCACTGGAACTTTATGAAGGGGTCAAATTCTTAGAAGTAGCCTCCATTGATCCCGGATCCGGCCAATTACCAGTGGATGCGGAATTAAAAACAGCGATCGTTTTCGTCATCGACACAACGGTTTCCATGAAACCTTACATCGAAAGGACCCGGGAGGCCGTCCGCAAAATTTACAACGCCATAGAAGCGGCCGGATTGTCCGAAAAAGTCGCTTTTGGCCTGGTGGCCTACCGCAGCAGTACCCGTAAAACTCCGAAAATTCTATACGAGGCCCGGGTGCTGTCTGATTTGCGAGACGGACGTGAACGCAAACAGTTCGAATATGCGCTGGCACAGGCTCAGGAAGCCGAGGTCTCAACGCATTCTTTTAATGAAGATGCTTTTGCCGGGCTAAAGACCGCCCTCGACAAACTTTATTGGGCACCTTACCAGTCCAGGCTTATCTTTCTTATCACGGACGCAGGCGCCATCCGGAATGATGACCCATATTCCTCTACGGGAATGAATGAGGCTGAGATCGCTGACCTCGCTGCCGCCAAAGGCGTCAAGATTTTTGCTCTTCACCTTAAAACGCCTGCCGGTAGAACGATGAATAATCACGATTATGCTGAAATCCAATACCGGATTTTGACCGGACATAGCGATCCAAATATCGGGGATCTCTATGTCCCTATATCAGCCGATCAAGCCACTGTTGGTTTGCAGGGATTTGGGAGTGTGGTTGAAGGCGTCGGGGCTCAAATGGTGGAACTGGTCAGAGCCACAGGTGCTGGTGAGCGCCTCGCTTTACCGGATGCAGTCACGGTTTCAGAAAAAGATGCTGTGGAGGAGGCGGTCCACAAAGCCGCCATACTGGGGTATGCCATGCAGCTTGAGTTCCTGGGGGCCCGCGGCGGTGTCAAATCTCCGGAAGTTGTCAAAGCATGGGTTTCAGACATGGATCTTGCCAAACCCGACACACCGACGTTTTACGTGAGTGTCTTGCTGACCAAAAACCAGCTGAGCGATTTGAGCTGGCGCCTTGAGGTCGTTCTTGACCAGGCCCAGAGAACCAAGCGGACTGGAGCCAGAGATTTCTTCAATAGTATTTTATCGGTGGCCGCCCAAACATCCCGTGATCCCAAACAGTTCAGCCGCAAACCCAATCAAAACCTGGGTGAGCTGGGGATCCTGACCGAATTTCTTGACGATTTGCCCTACCGCAGCAATATTATGCGACTGACGGAGGAGGATTGGTACCGCTTAAGTCTGGGGGAGCAGCAAACCTTTATCAATAACCTAAAGTCAAAGATCAAAAGATATACCCAAATCCATGACGATGTGGCCAACTGGACAAGCTTCGGGGCAAAAGAGCCGGGAGATGCGGTCTATAGAGTGCCGTTGAGTCTGATGCCTTAATACGCTAATGTTCTTTCTTGAATAGAATCTACTCATCTTCAGGGACGCGAATTAAATAACTTTAACGAAATTGATTGCCATAGAGTCAATATTCCGTGTCGGCACTGAGGTTCATGCTGCAACATGGACCCCTTACAGCAATGCCAATAAGCACTCGGAATTTTCGCAATCACAGGAGAGTTTATTTAATTCCCGTTCCTTTTTTTATTTTTTCGCTTTTTGTGGTAAAATAGGACCTTAGACAAATTAATCTACCGGTGTGTGTGGGATAATTTGTCGGGACCGACTGTAAATTATGAGACTGCCTAACATGGGAGAATTCCATCGTGGCCCTTAGCCTAAAAGAATCTTTGGTGGACGAAAATAATCAATCCACAGCATCCGAGCCTAGTGTCGCTGCGGCCGAAGAGGTATTTCGCCTGACAGACATCACCAAAAAATGGCCTGGCGCCCAGGGCTTTGCTCTGGAAGTTCCAGAATTAATTGTCCGGCGGGGAGAGAAAGTTGCTTTGGTCGGTATGAGCGGCTGCGGCAAGAGTACGCTGCTGGATCTGCTCGCCATGGTCCTACGTCCCGACCAAGCCGGACAATTTGTCTTTTTCAGCCAACAGGGGCAGAAGCAGGACATCATGGATGCCTGGACACGCAAGAAATTGAGTCGTCTGGCTCGTATCCGTATGGTTCACATTGGATATGTCCTGCAAACCGGAGGTTTGTTCCCATTTCTGTCGATCCGAGAAAATATCGGCATCAGCTTGTTGGGTCTTGGATTGCCGGTAGATGAGGCCGTCGAGGACATGGCAAAGCGTCTTCATATCGAACGGCATTTGAGCAAACTGCCCGCACAGCTCTCGGTTGGGGAACGTCAGAGGGTTGCCATCGGCCGAGCGATGGCACACCGACCGTCTCTAGTCATCGCAGATGAACCTACCGCATCCCTTGATCCCATCAATGCTGAGGACATCATGGACCTGTTCAGCGCCCTGGCCGATGAAAAAGGCGTGACCCTCATCATGGCTACCCATGACTGGGGAAACTTAGGTAAACGTGGCTTTCGACACGTCCAGTTTGAATTGAAACAGGAGGCTAGTGGCGGTGCGGTGAAAGCCAAAGTCTTTGGTTAAAACATAGTTTACTCAAAACTAAATTAGTCAGCTGTACTGATGTCGTTGTACCTTTGTGGCTGAACTTTTACCGACAGGTAAGAATATGCACTCATTTCAAACTATCTTTCGTCTGGCCTTGCGAGACTACTTCTACGAGCGACTGCTTTCCGCCTGTGCGATAATGGGATTGGCCGCAGTTCTGGCCCCCCTGCTTGTGCTTTTTGGGGTAAAAAGCGGCATTATCAACACCATGTCGGATCGTCTGCTGCAGGATCCCCGGAACAGGGAGATTTCTCCGGTTGGCAGCGGTAGATATGACGCGGACTGGTTTTCAGATTTGGGGAAACGCAGTGATGTCGATTTTGTGATTCCGCAGACCCGATCCATTGCAGCGAGCATGATTCTATACAAGAAAGATGCCACCAGACCACGCACGTTGGTGGTGTCTTTGATCCCCACCGGGGATGGTGATCCCCTGCTGCTGCAATACGGCCGCATACCGTCCCAAGTCAGGCATGTGGTATTGTCGGAGACGGCAGCCCGCAAGCTTAATGTAAAAGCCGGTCAGGATATCATCGGCAAGGTCGGCCGTTCGGTGGCCGGGGCAAAGGAGCAGGCTAAGGTGAACCTGCTGGTTGCAGACGTGTTGCCCCATGAAGCCTTTGTCCGAGAGGCGGCCTTTGTGCGTTTGGAGCTGTTGGAGGCCACTGAAGATTATCGCGATGGCCGCGGATCTGAGGAATTCGGGTGGCCAGGATCCAAAAGACCCGCCGGATCGAGAGTTTATCCCAGTTTTCGCCTCTATGCCAACTCCATTTATGACGTTTCCGAACTGCGTAACCTGTTGACAGATCAGGGTCTGGAAGTCTACACCAAGGCCGAGGAGATCGAAACGGTCAAAAGCCTCGACCGATCGTTCAACCTTATCTTCGGCCTTATCGCTGTTGTGGCCGTCTCGGGATATTTTGCTTCCATGGTAAGCAGTGTCCTGGCCAATGTGAACCGAAAAAGCCGATACCTCGGTATATCCAGTCTCATCGGCTTTTCTACCGGCAACATCGTATGGTATCCTATTCTGCAGTCCATCGCTACGGTTGTTTTTGGGTTTACGACCGCTGTTATTTTTTACAAAACAGCAGAGGTCATGATTAACAGGCTCTTCACAGATTATCTGGCCAGCGGTGAATATATATGCCGGTTATCCATCGTCCATATGCTGATTGTCCTTTTATTGATGTTGATCCTCTCCGTGATGGCCTCTGCCTATGGTGCTTTTAAGGTTTCGAGAATTGAACCGTC
>JASFSK010000172.1:0-8405 GCA_050114455.1 Desulfobacterales bacterium
CTAAATGCTTGGTGATCGCCGCTGTTAACGTCGTCTTGCCGTGATCAATATGGCCGATCGTTCCCACGTTGACATGCGGCTTGGTCCGCTCAAACTTTGCCTTCGACATGTTTCCATCCTCCCCTTTTGAGTTGACAGCTACCGATTGAATATTGAAAAATCAGTTACACTCTCCGAGATATACGTCAATCTTCAATTGAAATCTCTTTTAACATTAGTGGAGCCCACGAACGGAATCGAACCGTTGAACCTCTTCCTTACCAAGGAAGCGCTCTACCGACTGAGCTACGTGGGCATTTGAACAATGTTCGAGTTTATCTTCTGCTGGAGCGGGAGACGAGATTCGAACTCGCGACATCCAGCTTGGAAGGCTGAAGCTCTACCAACTGAGCTACTCCCGCTTTTGCGATTCAGGGTGGTTTCTCCGATCTGGGGTTATACCTCAAGAGAAACACACCGTAAAAAATTCAGAGATTCCTCAAATTGCGTTTAGACTGTTGCAGGCAGCCATGTAGTGAAAGTTGATTTCGTACGAAATGTCGAAATCTCCTACATTGGTCTTTTTTCCAGGCTGGTGGTGGGGGGAGGATTCGAACCTCCGTAGGCTTCGCCGACAGATTTACAGTCTGTTCCCTTTGGCCGCTCGGGAACCCCACCTTTATAGTATGTAAAACACCATTTCACAAGACTGCGCCCCCAAAGCGATCTTAAATTCATATTCTAGATCAACCCGCGGACGCTGCAAAAGCCAGATTCTAACATGGAGCCAGCGAAGGGATTCGAACCCCCGGCCTACTGATTACAAATCAGTTGCTCTACCAGCTGAGCTACGCTGGCCTCACAACTTAAAAACTTGAATTTATGAAAAATTTAAACTATAATCAAGACTCGAATCGCCAAAATCAAAACATATACTTTTAGCTATCAATCACGCGAATATCAACCTTGATTTTAGGTAGTATAAGGTATTTATATTTGATTTTATCCAAAAAAACAAATTTTTTAAAATAAATCATTTATTTTCGCTTGATATCTGATGATATATCGAAAATTTAATTCATCGTCCAGAAAGTTAGCAAACCGTCAAGATTTTGTCCAGTTAGAAAGGTTAAACCACGACGGTTTCAATTAAAGTATTCAAAGCAGGTACCGATATCCAGTTAGAATTACGGAAAATTTGTTGGGACCCATCATTATCGGTCAATATTAAGCACTAAATGCCAATTGGAAAGGGTCATGATCCTTATTGGCATAAAATTAGCATAATTATCCGGTTTTATTGCAGTGATTTCAACATTTGGACAAAACTGTCTTTGCCCGCCGGCTATTGAGGACTGGAAAATACTTTTATCTTTTTTTTGACGAGACAAAAAAACCCTGCCGGACCCAAGATAAAATGCGATAATTGTTGGCAATTGCTTTTTGTGAAAAGATAAGATATAAGCCCTTGACAATTTTAATTATATTTGTTTAATCAAAAAGATGGTACCATTTTTTATCAACCATGAACGCCGGTTTCCGCTTCCTAAGCGATCCTAAGCAATTTCTGAGGAATTTAAGTAATGAAAATACGTTATCTGCTTTGCCCAGTATTCATGATGTTCATATTGATTGGCTGTTCCCATACATCCGGAGACCGCACTAACGCAAAGGCGTCAAATCATACAGAAGCATCGGCCCTGTCGGTATCAGAGAAAGATTCTGTGGAAAGATTGGACCCGGTCACCCCGTTGATGAAGATGGCAGAAAGTCCTGATGACACAGAAAAACCCCCGAAGTTGGATGACGTCAGTGGAAGAAACGGCGGCATCTATGCCAGCAACCGGGAAATAAACCCCGACGGCCCGGCAACAGCGGTGCAGAAGGTTCAGACAGACCTCGACGACGCTCTCGAATTGTGCCAACTATCACAGGATTTCTGGCAGCAAGGCGAATTGGAAAATGCGCTGGATGCCCTGGATCGGGCATATGCATTGATTTTAAGCGTTGATACATCCGATCAGCCAAAACTTATCCAGCAAAAAGAAGATTTGCGGTTTATGATTTCCAAACGTATTTTGGAAATATATGCCTCCCGTAATATCGTCATCAATGGAAATTACAAGGCCATACCGATAACCATCAACCGTCATGTCCAGGCTGAAATCGATCTTTTTACCAAAGGTGGTGAGAGACGTTTTTTCGTCGACTCATACAAGCGCTCCGGCCGCTACCGCGATAAAATTGTCACTGCCCTGCAGGAAGCCGGACTCCCCCAGGAATTGTCCTGGCTTCCCCTGATAGAAAGTGGGTTTAAGGTGAATGCACTCTCACGCTCCCGGGCTTTAGGTATGTGGCAATTCATCCCCTCTACCGGTTACAAGTTCGGCCTTAGTCGAGATAAATTCGTGGACCAGCGTATGGACCCTGAACGATCAACCCGGGCAGCCATTGAATACCTCAAAGAACTGCATCGAATTTTTGGGGACTGGTCAACAGTACTGGCTGCCTATAACTGCGGCGAAGGAAGGGTGCTCAGACTTATCAGAAGCCAGAATATTAACTACCTGGATAACTTCTGGGATCTTTATCAAAGACTGCCCAGGGAGACCGCCCGTTATGTCCCCAGATTCCTGGCCACCTTACATATCTTGAATAATCCTGAAACATATGGACTGGATAAGGTATCTGTTGACCCGCCATTGGAATATGAGAAGGTCCTCGTCAACAAGCAGGTCCACTTGAAAAATGTGGCTAAATCCCTTGGGATAGATAAAAAAAGATTGAAGGCGTTAAATCCGGAGCTTCGATATCAAATTGTGCCCGGAGAAAATTACAGCCTCAACGTTCCGCCGGGCAAAGGTCAGATGCTTCTGACCAAAATCGATCAAATACCGGTATCCCATCCGCCGCAAAGGGCATACGTTTATCATCGGGTGCGACATGGAGAGTCGCTGTCGGTCATTGCGCGTAGATATCGCACAAGCGTTCGCAAAATTATGCGGGCCAACAACATGCGCAGATCAAATTATATCGTTGCCGGCAAGCGCATAAAAATACCTCAACGCGGCTACATGACCAAGCCTGCCCAGGCTTACCAGAAGCCAAAGAATGGTCAGGCTGTCAGACATAGGGTTCGCAAAGGAGATTCTCTGTACATTATTGCCAAAAAATATGGCACCACAACCAAAAGAATCCAGGATCTCAACAATCTGAGAACCACAATCCTGCACAAGGGACAGGTCTTAACGATCTTCCCGGGTAAAAATTCCGCACCTCCGGTTGTGGATGGCCTTGCCACCTATGAAGTTCGAGCCGGTGACAGTCCGTTTATGATCGCCAAACGTCACAATATGCCCCTGGATCGGTTTTTACATCTCAATCAGCTTTATCCCGGCAGCAAAATATACCCGGGACAGAAGGTATACATTGAATAGGTCCGGAACCCGCCAATCTGCCTGTTTAATGTGACTTTATCATCGAACTACTTTCATTTTATGACCACAAAAATACTGGCACACGTTAGTCCTCTGCCCAAAAACCCTCAGATAGCTCCCCTCCCCCCCTCAATCTGAAAGATTTGTATGGTATTTAAGCCGTTGCCAAAAGATTAACATTAAAATCCACCAAAAAGCCTTTGGAGGCGGCCCGTTGGAATGGTTTTTAACGATTCACCCCGGACAGTATTCCATCCTTTGTAAATCATCCGATTCCCCAAGGTCCGGTCTTGCTCGACTATGGCAAGATCTCATCTAAAATGCCCGTGCTCAAAATTGGCGCACTGAAAGACAAACCTGCTCGGCGGTTAGAATCTTAGCCAGCATAAACAGACCTGTATTTGTCGCACTAATGGTTTACACCTACCAGAATACTATTTATATTACGATATTGATTTTCAAATTCAAATGCTAAGTATAGATAACAGCCGAATGTTATAGTTAAAAAAAAATAGTTGCTTGGGTTCGTTAAAACCCCATAACCAAAAAGGATGTACAAAATGACCTCGGAAATAATCTATACTACGATTACATTACTTACATATTTCGGACTGTATCTGGCTTTCTCGATCGCCTCAGGAAAGACTCTGACATTGCTCAGGCCAAATACCATACCGGTTCGGCGAAAACGTTACCAGCGGTGACGCGAAGGTAAAAAGTGTCAGCAATGAAAAATCAACACCTTTCGTTCTCCACCAAAGTATCTTATGCCCTGCCGTCTTTCTTCATGGCAGTCATCGGGATTCCGGTCTACGTCTATATCCCAAAATTTTATACCGATGTGATTGGGGTTAACATCGCTTTTTTGGGTTACATACTATTTAGTGTTCGTATTTTCGACGCCGTAACGGATCCGATGATCGGCTATCTGTCCGATCGGACCCGAACCCGCGCGGGAAGACGACGACCCTACATTGCCATCGGCTCCGTGTTCGTTGCCCTGGCAATGATCATGTTGTTCAACCCGCCCGCAGTATCTGCCACCCTTGAAACAGTCTGGTTTGGGGTCTGCATTTATGCCCTGTTCCTATTTTGGACCATCGTAGTGGTTCCTTATGAATCGTTGGGGCCGGAGATAACATTTAACTACAACGAACGCACAAGTCTGTTTGGCTGGCGCGACGGATTTCTCATCGCCGGTACGCTGGCGGCTGCAAGTTCGCCGGCAATCGTGCAATGGCTTTTCGGCCTAACGGGCGATGCAGAAGGTGAACGATCCAAATTCTTCTGGATCTCAATGATATATGCGCCGCTGCTAATCGCATCCTGTCTCTGGTGTGTGATGGCGATCAAAGAACTTCCGCACGGTCAAGATAAGCGCCCATCCGACATTCGCGTTGGACTCAGGCAAACAGCACACAACAAACCATTTATAATATTGCTGATTGCCTATACCGTCAGTGCCATCGGAAACAATCTGCCAGCAACGCTGATCCTATACTATGTGGAATACGTGCTCCAATCCAAAATGGCCGATGCGTTCCTGTTGCTCTATTTCGCGACCGGTATCTTCTTTCTACCGGTATGGATCAGAATGTCGCATCGAACTGGGAAGAAAATAGCCTGGATCGCTTCTATGGCGATTAACACCGGTGCTTTTATCGGCGTGTTTTTCCTTGGCCCGGGCGATACCTTGATCTACGGCATATTGGTTTTTTTATCCGGTATTGGTTTTGGTGCCACTTTGGCAATCCCATCCGCCATTCAGGCGGATGTCATTGATTATGATGAACTTTTAACCGGGGAGCGACGGGAGGGACAATACATTGGACTGTGGTCGATCGCAAAGAAATTTGCCGCCGCTGTCGGGATCGGGGTCGGCCTGTCGGTCTTGGGTATGGCGGGATATGCGCCCAACACCGAACAACCGGCAGCCGTTCAGCTGACGCTTCGAATTTTATATGCCCTCATCCCATCAATCTGTAACATGATAGCCATCGCCATCGCTTTTGCCTATCCGATCAGCAGTCGTTCCCATGCTGACATTCGGTCGGCAATCGCTCGGCGAAAACAGGGCCTGCCAGCAGTAAATCCCTTAAACCCGGCCCAAACCCTTGTTTAACCCCTTGGAGGTAACTTGTGTTTGCCCCGCAAATAGTTCTGAGTTGGAATATGGCCGCTGTCGCTGTGATGATGTTTGGCGGGTGGCTGATTAGCCTTGCTATTCGAAATGTAACCATTGTTGACAGTCTCTGGGGATTGGGATTTGTCTTGATAGCCTTGCTGACCGCGTTCATGTCGGATGGTTATTGGGCTCGCAACCTGCTGATTGTCTGTCTGGTTAGTCTGTGGGGACTTCGGTTGAGCATTTACCTGACATGGCGCAACTGGGGTAAGGGTGAAGACCCACGCTACGGCGGTTGGCGTGAAAAAAGCGGCAGTCGGTTTTGGTTGGTGAGTCTGTTTAAAGTTTTCATCTTGCAAGCGCTTTTTATGTGGGTCATTTCCTTGCCATTGCAAATCGGTCTGATAGCAGCAACTCCCGATACCCTGACTTGGCTTGATATGGTGGGTGTCGGGGTCTGGATGATCGGATTTACCTTCGAAACGGTTGGCGACTGGCAGCTGGCGCGTTTCAAAGCCAATTCCAAAAATTCGGGAACTGTGTTGGATCGGGGATTGTGGAATTACAGCCGGCATCCCAACTATTTTGGAGAGTTTCTGGTGTGGTGGGGATTTTTCCTGTTAGCGCTGTCAACGCCCTTCGGTGAGTGGACCGTTATCAGCCCCCTGATCGTTACTGCGGTATTGCTGAAAATGACCGGTATTCCCCTAACTGAAAGTAACCTTGTAAAGACAAGACCAGGATACCAGGAATACGTCAAACGGACAAATGCATTTATCCCCTGGTTCCCCCGAAAGGAGTCACCGTGAAATTACTGACTGAAATGGCCGACCGTGGATTCCTGCCGGATCCCCTGATTCGATTCGGAATTCGCCGGTTGGACAAAAAACGCCTGACAATCGAAAAACAGCGCTCCGCCGTCGATCATGGCGATCCAATTCACAAGCTGTTGAGCCAAATGCAGCAAAGCCCGATCGCCATACAACCGCACAAGGCCAACGAGCAGCACTATGAACTGCCGCCGGGTTTTTTCCAGTATGTCCTCGGTCGTCATCTTAAATACAGCAGCTGTTACTGGCCTGAGGGAGTGTACGACCTCGATCAGGCCGAAGCTGAGATGTTGACCATTACTTGTCGACGTGCCGAAATAACTGACGGTATGAACATTCTGGAATTGGGATGCGGCTGGGGATCGTTATCCCTCTGGATGGCTAAAAAATTCCCTGCCAGCCAAATTACGGCGGTCTCGAACTCCAGACCGCAGCGCGAGTTTATTGAATCAAAGATCGGCGATGACAACCTGAACAACCTTAGGGTCGTCACAGCCGATATGAACGAGTTTAGCACGGATCAACGATTCGACCGGGTCGTCTCGATTGAAATGTTTGAACATATGCGCAATTGGCAGCAGCTGCTTGATCGCATCAGCCGATGGTTGAGATCCGAAGGCAAGCTATTCATCCACGTATTTACGCACCGGCAATTCGCGTACATTTTCGAATCAGATGGCGATGATAACTGGATGGGGCGCCATTTCTTCAGTGGCGGTATGATGCCGTCAGACGATTTGCTGTTTCATTTCCAGGGTCAGCTGGCCGTTGACAATCATTGGCAGGTCAGCGGCCGGCACTACAGTTTGACAGCCGAAGCCTGGCTGGCTAATATGGACAAACATCGCAAGGATATAATGCCAATCATGCATCAGGTATATGGTGCGGCGGATGCGGACCGCTGGTTCCAGCGCTGGCGCATATTCTTTATGGCCTGCGCGGAACTGTGGGGCTACCGTGGCGGCCGGGAGTGGTTGGTTTCCCATTATCTGCTAAAAAAATAGAGGTGAAACATGATAGAAAATTTAGATCCCGTCTTACTGGCGCGTATTCAATTCGCGTTTACAATCAGTTTTCATATTATTTTCCCGGCATTTACAATCGGTCTGGCAAGTTGGCTGGCGGTGGTCGAATGGCGTTATTTGAAGACAGGAAAGACCGTCTATCAAGAAATATATCGGATGTGGGTTAAGATATTTGCCGTCACATTTGGCATGGGGGTTGTTTCCGGCGTTGTGATGTCCTATCAGTTCGGGACCAATTGGTCGGTTTTCTCAGATAAAGTCGGAAACATTCTGGGTCCCCTGCTCGGTTATGAAGTCCTGACTGCATTTTTTCTGGAAGCATCATTTTTGGGTGTCATGCTGTTTGGCTGGGGCCGGGTTAGCCCCAAAATGCATTTTGCATCGACCATTATTGTTGCATTCGGTACTTTACTGTCTTCTTTCTGGATTTTAGCGGCCAACAGCTGGATGCAAACGCCGCAGGGGTTCCGTGAGGGAGAGTACGGCCTTTTCTACCCGACCAACTGGATCCAGATAATCTTCAATCCATCCTTTCCTTACCGCTTTGTCCATATGGTTTTGGCCGCCTACCTTACCACGGCCTTTGTTGTTGGCGGCATCGGTGCCTATTATTTGTGGCGCAACCAGCACGTTAAGCATGCCCGTGTTATGTTTGGCATGGCGATGATCATGGCCATATTTGTGGCTCCCATCCAGCCCATTGTCGGAGACCTGCACGGTCTGAATACCTTAGAGCATCAGCCGGCCAAAGTGGCCGCCATGGAAGGATTGTGGGAGACTCAACGCGGAGCTCCCTTAAAGCTTTTCGGTTGGCCTGACCAGGAACAGGAACGCACTCGCTACGCGCTTGAGATACCCAAATTGTCGAGCTTGATACTCACCCATGAACTGGATGGCGAGGTCAAAGGGCTGAAAGAATGGCCCCGGGATGAACGTCCGCCTGTGGCCTGGGTATTCTGGTCGTTTCGAGTGATGGTCGGCATTGGAATGTTAATGGTAGCCACCGGTG
>JASFSK010000173.1:0-8402 GCA_050114455.1 Desulfobacterales bacterium
CGAGGTGTCGGCCTGGGAAAAGGCCTGGAACAGTTTGGCCTGTTGTTCCGCAGTCATGCCAATGCCCGTATCCCGCACTGAAAACTGCAGGGTAACCTCATCATCCATTTTCTCTACGATCTTGGTCGTGATGACGATCTCACCTTTCTCGGTGAACTTGACGGCGTTGTTACCCAGGTTGATCAGAATTTGATTGAGCCTCAACGAATCTCCCACCAGAAAGTTGGGCACCTGGGAATCAATGTAGAACAAAACTTCCAGATTCTCCTTTTCCTGGGCCTTGACAGTGATCACGTTGGCGACATTGTCCATCGTCTCCAACAGATCGAATTCCACCGCTTCCATATCCAGCTTGCCGGCTTCGATTTTGGAAAAATCCAGAATATCGTTGATGATCCCCAGCAGGGAATTGGCGGATGATTGAATTTTGTTCAAATAATCGTGCTGTTTGGGCGTCAGCTCGGTTTTCAGCGCCAGGTGCGCCATACCGATAACCGCATTCATCGGGGTACGAATCTCGTGGCTCATGTTGGCCAAAAAATCACCCTTGGCCCGGGTAGCGGCCTCGGCTTTCTGCTTTTCCTCGTCCAGGTCCTCCATCATGTTGAGCATGGCCGATTGGGCTTCATCCAGTTCTTTGATCCGCTCATGCAGATCGTCGTCCATTTTTTTACGCTCGGTAATATCCTGAAACGAGGCCAGGACATCAAGGACATCACCCGTTTCTTGGCGGATACAGGCAACCGTTAAATTGGCATAAACAACTTCTCCATCCTTGCGGATGAATCGTTTATCGAGGGCATAGTTGTCAATCTCACCGGCCAGCATCTGTTCGAATTGCTGTACATCTGCATCAATGTCGTCGGGATGCGTCAGCTCGGCCCAGGTTTTTTGACGCAGCTCTTCGAGGGTGTAGCCCAGCATTTTCTGCAATTGATCATTGGCCTCAACCCATCCCTTGGTCGGTGAAGTGACCGCCATCCCGACCTGGCTGTGCTCAAAATACCCGCGAAAGCGTGCTTCTTTTTCGCGGATGCTTTCTTCCATCAGCTTGCGTTCGGTGACATCCTCCTTGACAGCTAAAAAATGGGCAATTGAACCGTCAGCGGACTTAAGCGGGGAGATGGTGGCCGACTCCCAGTAAAGCTCGCCGTTCTTCTTTTTGTTTTGAAACTCCCCCCGCCATTCGTATCCGGCTTTGATGGATTCCCACAGCTCTTTGTAGACTTCCGGAGGCGTATGATTGGATTTGAGGATGCGGGGGTTTTGCCCGATCGCTTCTGCAAATGAATATCCGGTTACCTCACAGAACTTGGGGTTAACATATTCAATGGTCCCCTTGATGTCGGTAATCACGACCGAGGCCGGACTCTGTTCGACCGCCTGGGAAAGTTTCTTCAGCTCTTCCTCCGCCTGCTTACGCTCGGTGATGTCCATGCTCGTGCCGATCATTCGCAGCGGTCGGCCTTCCGCATCTCTGATCACATGCCCGCGCGCCTCGAGGGTGCGGACTTCCCCATCTGTTCTGAAAAACCGATATTCGCTGACATAATCTTTTTCCGCCGCCAAAGCTGTATTTATTTCGGATTCGAACCGCTGCGCGTCTTCCGGATGAACGAATTTGGTGAAACTTGCCAGGTCACGGTCTTCTCCGACAGGATCGGTACCCATGATCCGGTGCAGGGCTTCGTCCCAAAAAATGGTGTCATTGGCGATATTCCAGTCCCAGGTGCCGATTCCGGCGGAGGCCAGGGCCAGGTCGAGACGCTGACGGCTTTCGGCCAATTCATCGGTTGCTTCCTCGACTTTTTTCGTAATCGTTCGATTCCGCTGCAACAGCAATCCGACCAGTGCGACGAAAAGAATGGTACTGCCGGCCCCGCCCATCAAGGTTAAATTAGCCAAAGCTTCCTGGGGTCCGCTGCTGAATTGGGGGGTGACATACCAGGTGATGGATAGGTCTGCTCCGGCGCTCACCGTCCGAGTCGTCACCGTGTGCAACGCTTCGGCAAGGGGTTCCCCGATAACCACTCGCTGGTGTCCGGGACCGCCCATCTCCTTGAAGCGACCCTGAATTTCGAGCTGCAATCCGTCCAGTTGGTGGATGTCGAATAATCCCTTGACGATGGCATCGTAATTGACCAGGCCGATGACAACCAGCAGACCACGAATATCCTGAGTGGCCAACGCAGCCGGAGAATAGCGTGTACCTTCCTCGCTGGAGAATGGAGGGCCCAGAATAATTTGATCCGGGTTGTCGAGTGCAATCTTGATGGTCTCGAGGACCACCGGGTGACGGCTCGTGGGCGTATCCGGAGACAATGGTCCCATAGGATCATTGGAAAATTCGATCGACCATCCTTCGTTATTGGCCTGGGGGCGAGCGACGGCCTTGGTGTCGAGGAAAAATGAGCTGGCACGGGCCTCCAGGGCATCCGTTGCCCCTAAAAATTCAACCTCAGTCACTTCGTTGGAATTCTCAAAAAGAATCGCCAGGCCGGACAAGGGCGCATAGCTTTCCTCCAGCCACGCCAGAACGGTTCCGGAAAGCCACCGGGCGGCCTGGGCGGCCTCCGTTTCCCATGCTTCCCTGGCATCTGCGCGAAAAGCTTGACTTAATGCATATGATCCATAAAGGCCTCCGAGGGCCAGAAGAATTAGAAACATCCAGGTTAATGATTTTTTCATGAGCAGAATGGCCCTTTAATCGTTTATGCTGAAAATGGGGCGAAACCCCCGTGGTGCCAGTGTGGTCGAAGAATCCCAGGTTCGGATGTTGCTGCCGTCCACCACCTGCACTCTGGGCGCCACATGTTTAAAATACTCTCTTTTTTCGAGGATACGGACCATGACATCTACTGCGATACGTGCCTGCAATACCGTCAGGTCGCTCGGCGCTGCCAGGATGTCCCCCCGGCGGATGCCGCGATGCACACCCGGACTGTAATAATAAGAAAGAATTTTAATTCTGTCTGCCAGCCCAAGCCTCCGCAGGATTTTGACGGCAGCCTCAGCGCTAACGGCTGTGCCGGCGACAAAATCAAGATCGTCGGCGTACTGGTTGAGCGCGGCTTCGATCAGTTTTGCCTGGGCTGCACTGCCGGTGTCGCCATAACGCGAATCCAGAATTTTGATGGTGCCTCCCTCGATGGCTTTGCGGAGGCCGGCATCACCGGCAGCAACCCAGCCGGCACCCTCAGGACCGGGAAACCAAGCAAGCTTCATCGGTTTGCTATTCTTATCTTGCAAACGCTGTAAATAACTACCGGTCTGGTAACCCATGTCCCAGAAGGAAACGGCCGCTCTAGCGGCAATATGTGGCGAGGAAATTCCATTGATTAAATCAAGCACCGGAACCCCTTGATCAGCGGCCTTTTTGACAAGGTCGTTGAGGCCGTCCAGCGAAATGGCAGCAACGATCAGACCGTCCGGTTTTTCTTTGAGGATTTCCTCAATCTGGCGGCGTTGAACTGCAAGTTGATCGTAGCCACCGGCCTCGTAAATCGAAAGACTGACACCCAGCCGGCGGGCTTCGTGGATCAGCCCGTAGTTGACCCCCAACCAGTAGGCATCTTTGAGATGGGGGATAAAGACACGGATGCGCCATTTTTTCTGGGCCTTGTCCAGTGGGGTATAAAGTTGTTGCTGCCGCTGACGTTGATCATTAAATGGCGGATCCCATACATCGACTTCAACCGGATACCAGGTCTTTTTTTCGGCCTGGGCCGCTGATGTCGCTATCAGAATAAGAAAGGCAAGGGCACACACTATCCAGGTGCTGTTTTTCAGCCAAAAGGGAGTTCTTGGATAAATGCCGTAATGCATGATGTTCATTCTTGGTTCCTCCGCCCATGGATTTTGTACTTTTCCGCCAGACCGCAGGTCTGCAGGAGGTTATTGATTTCCTTTTTCAACTCGATCATCTTTTGTTCGCGGCCAATGGCCAACCGCCTGAAGCGGGCCAACTCATCAAATTTGGCTTTCAGTTCCCGTTCGGCTTCCTTCAGGCCACTGAGATCTACCAGCCAGGAGAGAATACCGGTCCGGCCTTCATGCTCGGTCCGGATAAATGTTGCCAGGGTGTCGCGGATCTCCCGATCACTGCCAAAAGTCTGCAGCTCATAGTCGCGAACGATTCCAGACCGTTCGAGTTCTTTGACGATGTATTCCCGGTCTTTTGGATTTACATAGCCTTCCTGGGCCTGCTCACCTTTGCGGCTAAAAAAAAGTTTGGGAAACTGCGGGTTGGCGAAGCGAACCACTCCCTCGGTGGAGATGCCGACCCCTACCGGACTGGTGTCTAATATTTCTTGCAAGCGCTCGCGTTCTGCCAGCAGTTCATTTTCCATTTTTCTGCGCTCGGTGATGTCCATAAAGGTGACCACGGCGCCAACGACCCGGCCGTTCTTATTGATCGGCATGCTGGTGTATTCCACCGGAAATGGTGTGCCATCCTTGCGCCAGAGCACCTCATCGCTTACAAGATGAGCGGTGCCATCGACATAGGTCCGATACATCGGGCACTCTTCTTTGGGATAACTGCTGCCATCTTCGCGGGAATGGTGAATTTTTTCATGAACGGCCTGGCTGATGAGTTCATCTGGTCCATAGCCCAGCATTCGATTGGCCGCCGGGTTGATGAACCCCACTTTTCCTTCGAGGTCGACGCCAAAAATACCCTCCCCGGCAGAATCCAGAATCAGGCTGGAGCGCTCCAGCGCCGCTTCGAGCTGGATTTGTTTTTCCTGCAATTCGGCGGTTCGCTCATCGACCTTGGCTTCCAAATTGTCGCGGGCCTTCATCAGGGTATGGCTGGCACGTTCGCCCAGAAGCAAAACCAGCAATACCGAAGCGACTGAAAGAAACAGGGTAACTCCCAAAACGCCGAAAACCGTCCGCCGTATCTGATAGTAGTCGGCCATCGCTTCGGTCACATCGATTTCCGTCGCCAGGCCAAACTCCAGATCGGCGTTCCAGAGCCAAGCGCCAAAGACCGGCACCCCGCGATAATCCCGGTATCCGTTGGTATCGATATCGATTTTCGAGTGACCTTTGGTTTGACCGGCCTCTGCCATATTCGTCTTTAATTGAAGTGCCCGGGACACCATCCGGGTCAGTGGCTGTTGCGATCTTTCGATTGGGGGAGGTTGGCCGGCCACCAGGTTGACACCTGGATCTCGAATGGCAACGTTCAGGGCACTGTGTTGATCTTCGCCGATCAGTCCGATGCGACGCAGGAGGTCGGTAAACCGGCTTTGTGATAGCATTTCGCCATGCTCGCTAAAGGCGTAGGTTTCTCCAGTCTGGTATAAGACGGAAGTGGCCAGGAGCTGTGAAAAATCCTGGACAGTATCGACCCGCAGGGTCATCACCGCAATACTTTGGCCACTGGCACCCCGGATGGGCCCCATAAAGAACTTGGTTGCTGGATTCCGGGTCCCGTCTGCCTGGAACGCTTTGTCCAGAGGGACATCGGATTCGATGGGCGGCACGAACAGGACCTCACCGGCAAACGCCCGCCTGAGCAAATCCGGTTTCTGAAGCGAAATGAGATTGGGAGTCCCGATATTGGTGTCTCGCATGGAACCGATGCTGACATGGTCCGTATTGATGATGAAAAAGCCTGAATTTGAAAAGACATCTTTGTTGTTCTTGAAAAAGTCACGGACATCCCGCAATGCATCGGAAGCCAGCAGACTTTCACTGTCAGGTTCGACAGCCAGGAGACGTTTGGTCAGAGTTGCCAGCTCTGGATCGCGGCCGAGCAGCTTCAGTGAAGATATTCTTTTTTCCACCCAGAAGTTGAGCCGGTCATTCGCGGTTATGAGCGTTTCGTTTAGGTCTTTGCCGACAGCGGTCAGAATTTGTTCTTTATTCTTATCCAGTGTATACCAACCCAGCAAACAGACAATTATGATAAAAATGCTCAACCCGGCAAGGACGAGACCCCGAAACCAGCGCGATCCAAAGCTCACGGCAAGTTGCTCTTTTTTTACGAATTTGATCAGAACTGCGGCCAACAGACTGAGAATCAGAAAAACCACGATGCCGTATGCAATCAAACGGCCATAAGAAATCGGGGCGGCTGTTTCCGCAACGGTCGTATCTAAAACAGGAATCCACCGCTGACGGATTTTGAGCTTTTCCTCCTCGGTGATGCTGGCCAGGGCTTTATTGAGGATACCAACCAGCACCGGTAGCTCCTTGCGGACGCCAAACCCCAGATCGAGGGACAATCCCGTGAACCCGACAACGTTGAGATTCATCAGCCCTAGCTCGGACATCAAATGGTATGCCGTCGGGGCTGCAGAAATGAAGGCATCGATTTCGCCTGCGGATAAGCGCATCAAGCCATCGCGAACGGTCTTGACTTCAGCGTAGTTTAAATCCGGGAACTGCCGGCGAAACGGAACTACATACCCATAACCTTCGACCACAGCAACGCGCTTGCCCTTGAGCTCGCCGGGATCCGAGATGGATGGTGCCCCCTGTTGAGCAATAATCACTACCGGAAAATCGAGATAGGCATTGGTAAATGTCAGCGTGTCACGTTCCGAGCTCGTTGTCTCGGACAGCACATCAATCTCCGCATTCTCCGCCAGGCTTACCGCTTCGGTCCATGTCTTCACCGGGACGCGTTCGAACGCGATGCCGAGTCTGGCTTCCAGCAGGTCAAGGATATCAGCCACGATCCCGACGTACTGCCCATCGCTGGTGAACGCCTCCTGCGGCAGCCAGTCCGGGTCTCCCGTAAAACGGATCTTTGGGTGCTCTGCCAGCCAGGAGCTCTCTTCTGCCGTAAGGGGAATTGACGTTTTTCCGGCAGCGCCCTCAGGTAGCGACACGTCAAGCTCCTCGATCGGCCGTTTATCAAGCATAAGCCACTTTTGACGGATCCGGTTCATTTCCTGGGGTGTCACTTCGGCCATGGCCTTCATCAGCGCGGACTGCAGCAAGGGCCAGTCATTCCTCACCGCCAACCGCAGATTAGACAGGTCAGGATCGCCAAGTTTCACCTCGCCTGAAATCTGAAGGCCCGCAAGCATATTTTTACTGATCAGGGTCCGAATCACGGCCGCCTCTCCAAGGGCGGCATCTGCCTTACCGAAGACCACAGCCTTGAGGCTGGCCAGGGTATCCTCCACCGGCAGACGTTTGATCTGGGGAAATGATTTGGCCAGCACTTCCTCGTAGAAAAATCCTTTGGGAAAGGCCACAATTTTTCCAAAAAGGGCTTCGATGCTCTCATAGGCGTTTTTTTCATAACTGACGACGACATTGGGATTTTTGACATACGGTTCTGTATACAGAAGGTATTTTTGCCGATCTTCGGTTTTGACGATATTGAGCATCACATCCAGCTCTTTGCGCTTGACCATTCCCAAAAACGCGTTCCAGCTGGGCCCGGTGATATATTTGACCTCGATGCCCAATTTTTCAGCCATCAGGGCCATGTAATCGATGGACAAGCCCCGGGGACGTCCGTATTCGAAATAGTTGAACGGGGGCCAGTCTTTCTCGTTGTGCACCCGGATCACGGGGTGCTGTTTGATCCAGGCCTGTTCCTCGGCTGTCAGGGAAATTTTAGTGCCTCCGTGCTCGATTTTTTTCTCAGCAAAAGAAATCCATTGGCTTCTAATGGCATCGTGCTCACTCTCCGGTATCGCTTTGAGTGCCTTGTCAATCAGATTTCCCAAAATCGGCCAATCTTCTCGAACCGCCATGTGGACACTTGGCCCCCGAAAGGGGACAGCTGCCGCGGGTTTAATGCCCACCAACGACAGTTTTTTGATATTGTAGGATGTTGAAATGATATCGCCGATAAAGGCATCTGCTTCACCGGTAACGAGAATTTTGAGTGCATCCTGAATCGTGGGTACCGTTATCAGATTATATGCCGGATAATTCGAACGCAGCTCTGCTTCAATGGTATATCCCTTGACCACGACGATGGTTTTATCTTGTAGATCAACCATATTGTTAATGTTTTGATTGTCGCTGCGCGTAAAGATAAATTCGGTTAACTTGAGATAAGGATCGGTGAAACGGACAAAGGCTTCGCGTTCCTTGGAATGATAAATGGCCGGGAGCACATCAATCTCTTTGTTGCGGATCATGGTCAAAAGCTCATCCCAGGAAGGACCGGTGACGATCTGCACTTCGATGCCCAGTTTTTTGCCGATAAGTTTCAGGTAATCATTGGCCAGACCAGCATATTGTCCTTTCTCGTCAACAAAATCGAAGGGCGCCCAATCCGTCTCGCCGCCGACAACGATCTTTTTGTGTGTCGCCAGCCATTGTCTTTCCACCTCAGTCAGGGCGAATATTTCTTTTTCAGGCTGAGCAACCTTGATTATCTTGGGGATATCTTCAAAATCCCTTTCAATCCATTTTTTTTCCAG